>JBOGJZ010000458.1:0-2711 GCA_050745645.1 Terriglobia bacterium
GGATTGGCGGGCATTGGCCCGACGCGCGGCCAGCTCCTTTTCGGTGAGGAAGGGTTTGCGATGAATCAGAGACATGCTTTCAAGACACCTCGATTTGCCGGAATGGGCTTCATCCAGCGTAACAACTTCAACTTAGACGAGGGAGACAGATGAGACCGGTGAGACGATAAATTTTAGGGGGGCAGAGAGCGCCCGGCTGTTGTTAGAAAAATGCCGGCTGCCTTGGCCCCCACGCAGCCTACAGTCTTCTATGGTGGTAGGCTAATTCTGTGTTGCTGGGATTTTTTCAAATCTGCCGAAATCTGTTGGCTCGCTGAATGAAGTCAGCGGTAGGGCGTTGCTGAGGGGCGGCTGGGCCTGGGAGCGGAATCCGGAGGCGGGACAGTCATGTGCTAGGCTAGCATATTAGCCTCCCGGTTGTCAAAGGGGATGGCGGAGCACGGGTAGCGCAGAGTTTCGCGTTTGCGAAACTCTGCGGCTGTTACTTGAAAAACAAGAAAAAGCCGCAGCGTTACACGGCGAACGCTGCGCTACAAACTTGCCAAGGAGGTAGCCACGGTCAATCGGGCTTCGATTGACCGTGGGTTTTGATTATCAGAACAAACAAAGGCCCACGGTCAGGAAAAACGCTGACCGTGGCTACCAGCTCGTGGCTGAACCTGGTGGAGCGGTGGTTCGCCGAAATCACCCGCAAGCGCATCCGACGCGGAACGTTTCATGGCGTCACCGAACTCAACCGCGCCATCTCGGAATACCTTCGAGAGAATAACCGTAACCCTCGTCCGTTCATCTGGACTGCGTCCGCTTCCACCATTATGAAGAAGATTAAGCATTGTAAAGAAGCGTTAGACGCACGACACTAGCGATAGGAAGTCCACTGGTTAAACGTTTTCTGTGAGGGTTATGATGGTGACACATTGCGGGAGGCGCGGGCGCAGGGCCTCAGTATCCCACAGGTTCCACGCCTTTCGGGTCCGCACAAGCCGGCAGCAAACTCTAGCCAAGGAGGGCTTCATGCCACTCAACACTCTTCATCGATTTTTTCTCGGCAGCATCCCGCAAGTACCTCGTGAGGAGGCCATGAACATTTTCAACCGCGATCGTTACAAATGCCAGTATTGCGGCCTGAATGGTCTGGAAAACTTTCAAAATTGGATGGCGATGACGATTGACTTTTTCAGTAACCTGCTAAACAACGAGACTGGAATACCCGCAGAAGCTCCGTTCCGCTATTTTCCCAACTTACATTGCTTCTGCAACCTTCAGGTCCGGCCTGATCCTGAACGACACGATGATGCCCAGGATCAGGAATACAATCGCTCCAACGAAAGGCAAGGTCCAGTTACCTGTTACATCGACTACCCAGCCGAATACGATGGGTGAAATGATGTTGGCGATGGCAGATCCCGTGTTCAACATACCGCTGGCGGTTCCTGCGAAAGCGGGAGCGATGTCAAGGGGCACCGCCCAAATCGGGCCAATCGTGAGCTCGACAAAAAAGAACGCTGCGGCCAGGCACAAGGTAATTGTCGTAAGATCGGCAGCGAACAAAATCCGCGCAAGGAACGCCAAAGTCCCCACCATGCTGATTACGATAACCGACTGCCTCGCAAGCACCAGGTTTCCCGTGCGGCGCAGGATCTGATCGCTCAGGAAGCCGCCCGTGACATCGCCGAGTACTCCGCCACAAAACACGATGGATGAAAAGTAGGCCGAATTCATAAGATCCAGGTGCTCACCGTGTAGAAAGAAGATTGGCAGCCACCAAAAGAACAGGGTGTTGGTCCACACCTGACAGAAGTATACGAAAATCGCCGGACCCATCCGTTTCAACACAGGTTTCCAGGGCGTCGCCGCGGCGGCATGTCCCGGGTTATCTCCGGCCTCAACGACGGCTGCTCCCTCGCGGCCGGTTTCAGTATCCTTTGCCGGATTATCCTGGAAATAAACAGCCCAGATGATGATCCAAACCCCCGTGAAGGCGCCCACGACGACGAAAGATACCCGCCAGGAATACGTGAGAATGAGCATGGCAACCAGCGGTGGAGTAATAGCATTGCCTAACCGGGAGCACGCATGAGTAAACCCCAACACAAAGCCGCGCTTTTCCTTCGCAAACCAGTTTGAAATCGCGCGAGCTTCAGCGGGCAGAGTTCCGCCTTCTCCCACGCCAAGCAACAGACGAGCGACAAAAAGAGAAGCCAGGCTCCATACGAATCCTGTTGCGACCGTAGCAATCACCCAGATGCAGCTACAAACGATCAGGGTGACCTTAGGCCCATACCGATCGGCGAACCATCCTCCGACGATTTGAAAAACCGCGTATGAATAGCCAAATGCGGAAAATGCGATTCCGAGGCCGGTATTGCTGAGGCCTAGCTCAGCCTTGATCGGACCCGCCCCCGCAGCCAGATTGACTCGGTCTATATATAAAATAAAAGACAGCGAGCACAGAAGGATCAGTACGTTCCGGCTGGCGTTAGTCTTTGCTTGAGGCATGATTCTTAATTGCTCTGTGTGGTTTTTCTGGTCGCCAGGCAGGCCTAAACAGTTTGTTGAAAAACTCACTCAGCCTGTCATCCTAAGGAGCCGAAGGCGACGAAGGATCTCGCAAGTCCTTAAAAATAGCAAAAGCAGATTCTTCGCTCCGCTCAGAATGACAGGGATGGAACGTTTTTCAACAAACTGCTAAACAGCGCGGAAGCACAAGC
>JBOGJZ010000459.1:0-3282 GCA_050745645.1 Terriglobia bacterium
GCTACGCTCAGAATGACACCGTAAGGAATCCCAGCCCCCGCCTAAATACTATGTTTGACCGAAAATTGGTATTAGATTCTTCGCTTGGCTCAGAATGACAACGAGAGGATCGAACCGGCTCAGAGCGATTCGAAGAGGAGTGAATCGGCCGAAATGAGGAGATCCTTCGCTCCCCGACAAGCGAAGAGCTCAGAATGCCATCCTCTGCCCCCTGAAATTTCTTGTCTCATGGGTCTCATCGGTCTCCTTCGTCTCGTCTGGAGTTGTTAAGCTGGATGAATTCAGAATCAAGATGCGCTGAAACCATGGCTCTCATCTTTTGCAAACCCTGTTTCACCGGAAGGAGGCTGGCGGCGCCAGTCTGGCAGGTTGCTGAAAAACGTCTTGGAGTGTGTCATTCTGAGCCCTTCGCTTGTCATCCTGAGCGCAGCGAAGGATCTCCGTACTTTGCTCAGGATAAACTCCGTGAAGAATCTAGGTTCTTCCCTTTTCAATACGACAAGCAGATGCTTCCTGACTTCGCCGGGACAGGTCGCTCTGCTCAGCATGACAAAATGGACTTTATTCAGTAACCTGCTGATGCGCTAATCGTCCCTCCAGGGTGAAGGGAACGCAAAGCGGGAAAGCGCTTTGGAATCAATAAGGAGCAGATCGAAAGTGAAGTCCTATTAGGATTCGGATCCGGTTGCAGCGCCGCGGGCGCCGGGACACAAGAAAGGCGGCGGGCAGATTCCAGGGCTCGGAATGACATTTGGACTTATGCAACGAACTTATAAGTCGCGACTAGGTTGCTGAAAAAGGGTCTGGGCCCTGTCATCCTGAGCCGATTCGCTCCTATTCGAATCGCTCTGAGCCCGTTCGCTCCTACCATTGTCATTCTGAGCGGAGCGAAGAATCTCAGGGCAAGCTCCGCGAAGAGGCTCAGGATAAACTCCGCGAAGAATCTAAATTCTTCCCTTTCAATACGACAAGCAGATGCTTCCCGGCTTCGCCGGGGACAGGTCGCTCCGCTCAGCATGGCAGAATCGATTTTTCAGCAAACTGCTAGCCCTCGCGAAACAGATAGAACCCATTAAATCAATTATTTGACTTGTGGATGCGCGCGACCTAAAATGACGACTACGGGGAGGTTCGGGTGACCTCGCTGCATTGCTTCCCGGATGGTAGGGTGTAAAAGCGCGAGATCAAGACGCCGGCGGAAGCTCTCAGTTGAGCTTTTGCGCTGCCCTCAACCAGCAAAAATCGTAGACCATGTTCGACACGTTACAAGAAAAATTTCAGAGCGTCTTTAAGTCTCTCCGGTTGCAGGGTGTTTTAACTGAAGAGGCCGTGGATGAGACTCTTGGCGCAGTGCGCCTCGCGCTGCTCGAGGCAGACGTAAACCTGGAAGTAGTCAAGCAACTGCTGGACCGCATCCGGGTTAAGGCCTTAAACCAGGAGGTGCGATCCGCACTGAACCCGGAGCAGGAGATCATTCGTATTGTCCGCGACGAGCTGATCGAGATGCTCGGGCGCAGGGAATCACTGCTCGCGTTTTCCAAAGAGTATCCGACGATTTTTTTGATGGTAGGGCTGCAAGGCTCCGGCAAAACAACCACCTCCGGCAAGCTGGCGTTATGGCTGAGCAAGAAGAAGCGGCGTCCGATGCTGGTCTCAACAGACGTATACCGGCCTGCGGCGCGCGAACAACTGGCGATCATCGCCAAGGAGACCGGAGTGCCGTGCTTTCCGGGCGAAGGCATGACGTCTCCTATCGAACTGGCGCTCGCGGCGCGCAAGGACGCCTCAGACCGTGGACACGATGTCCTAATCGTGGATACAGCGGGGCGGCTGCACATCGATGAGCAGCTTATGCAGGAAGTGAGCCAGTTGCAACTCAAGCTCCGGCCCAGCGAAATACTGCTTGTGGCGGACGCCATGCTCGGCCAGGACGCAGTCCGCAGCGCTCAGGAGTTTCACGAACGCCTCGGGACATCCGGCGTGATTCTCACTAAAATGGACGGCGACGCCCGAGGCGGCGCGGCGCTTTCGATCCATCACGTCACCGGCCAGCCCATCAAATTCATCGGGAGCGGCGAAAAGTACGACGCGCTCGAGGTCTTTTATCCGGACCGGATTGTTTCCAGAATCCTCGGCATGGGCGACGTTCTTTCCCTTATCGAGAAGGCGGAAGAAGCAATCGACCAGCGGAAGGCCTTGGAAGTCCATCAGAAGTTACGCACCGATAGTTTTACGCTCGCTGATTTCCAGGATCAATTGCGGCAGGTCCGCAAGATGGGGCCTTTGGAGCAGGTGCTGGGCATGCTTCCTAAGATAGGAATGTTCAAAGACGCAGGAAAAGTTCACGTGGACGAAAAGGAGTTCGTGCGCCTCGACGCGATCATCAACTCTATGACGCCGCAGGAGCGCTTAAATCACGAAATCATAAATGGCCGGCGGCGCAAGCGCATCGCGCGAGGCAGCGGTACAAGCGTTCAAGAAATAAACCAATTGCTGAGACAGTACGTGCAGGCAAGGAAAATGATGAAGTCGGTCAGCCAGAATTTCTTTGGCAGACAGATGAGCCGCCTCAAGGTTCCACCTGATCTCGCCAATCAGTTGAAGTCTTCTTGACGGCGCTCCGGCGATTGCGAGACGCGGGATGAAAAGATGAAAAAGTGTGAAAAAAAATGGAAACCGGACAGCACGCGATCAGTTCGCGCGGCATCTCAAATTCAGTGAGTTAAAACCTTTAGGCAAGGAGGTCGTTTGCTAAGAATACGTTTAGCCAGAGCTGGGGCTAAGAAGAAAGTCAGCTATAGGGTAGTGGTCATCGACAGAGAAAGCCCACGAAACGGGCGCTTTGTTGAAATTCTGGGGTCATATAATCCGCGCCGGGATCCGCCGGAGTTGGTTTTAAACCGCGAGCGCGCGGCCTACTGGGTCAAAGTGGGAGCGCAGCCCTCTGAAACCGTGCGCAGCCTGCTCAAAAAGGCGCCCGCGCCGGCTTTGGACGCTCCAGCCGGGCTCGCCAAGTAGGCTGGCTCCGGGCAGTTCCTATCGCAGGTCCCCAACGAGATTTTTCTACAGGTGTTGATGCCGGACATCTCGGTCGCAGGAGGGACACGTGAAAGAGCTGATCGAAGCCATCGCCAAAGCGCTTGTGGATAAACCCGAAGATGTTCAAGTCCGGGCTGTAGAGGGTGAGCAGGTTACGGTGCTTGAGCTCCGAGTTCATCCGACAGACCTCGGAAAGGTGATTGGAAAACAGGGGCGTACGGCACGGTCCATCCGTACGATTCT
>JBOGJZ010000460.1:0-5057 GCA_050745645.1 Terriglobia bacterium
CGGATTATTCATGAACGTGCCGGACGGCGGCGGAAGGGCACGGTTTTAACCGTGGCCGTTATGGGTGCCCAGCAGAACACCTACGTTACGCGCCGCGAGCGGCTTGTCAAAACAAGCCGCTCGCGGCGCGAAATGAGAAAGTGGAAGGAGTCCGCATTTTCGGCGGGGTTGAAACCCCGCCCTTCCGCAGACGCTAACCCACTCATGAATAATGCAGGCTAGACTTCGCGCGAATGCTGACCCTCGCCGCCGGACGCCTTGCCGGCGATTTCCTCCCGCAGTTCTGTACGCGGCGCACTGTTTTGACAAAGTTTCTCATGCGCGCGAAGCTCCGTAATCGAGCTGAAGGTTTCATCGCAACGGCTGCACACATAGAGTCCGCCTGCAATTTTCTTCGATTGTATTTGCGCCATTTGCATAATCCTTAGCCTTTCAAGAGATTTCTAGCAGTTTGTTGAAAAACTCACTCAGCCTGTCATCCTGAGGAGCCGAAGGCGACGAAGAATCTCGCAAGTCCTTCAAAATAGCAAAAGCAGATTCTTCCCGACTTCGCCGGGACAGGTCGCTCCGCTCAGAATGACAGAGGCGGAACGTTTTTCAACAAACTGCTCGATGCTTCGGGTTGGTCCCGTGGAAGCAATCAAGCTGAGCTTTTATATCTTTACCGGCTGTTCACGGTCTGCATGTCAACCGCGTCTCCGGACCGGATTGCAGTCTACTGAATTAAGAACCGCAATGACCAACATAAAGATTACAGGCTCCCCTGCCAATCAGGTGTAGTCCGTAGCTGCAAACAAAACTGACGGTACTCCGCGCGAAGGCTTGGGGCATTAGGGTTGCACCATCTTGTTCCGAATGGCGTAGCGGACAAGACTGGCGAGAGAATGCAAATCCAGTTTGGCCATGAGATTCGCGCGGTGAGTCTCCACGGTCTTGAGGGTGATATCCAAGGCGGCAGCTACTTGCTTTGAGCTTTTACCTTCAGCCAGCAGTTGGAGCACTTCACGCTCCCGCGCTGTGAGAATTTCAGAAGGCGTCTTAGCGGTATTCGGTCTTGGGTGCGCCTTTAGATACTCATTTGAAATCAGCGGCGCGAGCCTCGGGCTGATGAATATCTTGCGCCTCCCTAATCCCTCAATGGCCGCCAACAGGTCTGAGCCAGCATCCGATTTGAGCACGTACCCATGGGCTCCCGTGCCTAGCGCCTCGTGGACCATTTGCTCGGAACTGTGCATGGTGAAGAACAGCAGCTTCGTGCCTGGGAACTCAGCTAAGATTCTCTTGCCAGCTTCTAAGCCGGTTAACTCTGGCATCGTGATATCGATGACCACAACATCCGGCGCGAGCCGCCTGACCTTTTCCAAGGCTTCCCGCCCATCAGATGCTTCACCCACGATAGTCCAGCCGGGATGAGCACCCAAAAGCGCTCTCAGCCCTTTGCGAGCCACTTCATGATCGTCCGCCAAGAGTATTTTGAGTTCTGCCACCGCGCTGGCCTCCTGATTCAGAGCAGTCAGTCATGCCGCTTTGAGACGCCCGCCATCGTTCAGCATCGTTCAGCCGCGTATCATCCGGCATCAGCGCCCGGCGTCTCTGTTACGCTCGCCGCGACAGATGCGTGAACAAAGAAATGATAAACAGGATTATGAATATGACAAACAGGATTTTTGCGATCCCTGCTGAGGCGGCGGCTATGCCGCCGAAGCCCAGAATAGCTGCGATGATCGCGATGATGAAGAACACTACCGCGTAATAGAGCATGTTTCCTCCTGGAGCTTCTTTAGCCGCCATCTGACGCCGTATGCCCGGCGCCGTTCGATCGCTGGTTAGTCCTGCCGAATTAACGAGCCTAGTGTTCCGGGCTGCCGCCGCTGACGGCTCGCGGGAGAGGCTTATCTGTCTCGGCGTAGTCTGCACCGGCCTCTCGCGCTTCTGAAATTCCCTCGGCTCCCGTCATCTTCAGGGCTTTTTTGGCAAGTTTAGACCAGCGGGAATCATCGCAATGAACAGACAGCAAGATCCCGCCCCGTTTTTTGCGCCCTTGGTATCGCCTCGCCTCAAATTCCGGACGGCCCAAGCCAGTGAGCGCTCCTATGATGAAACCCACAACCATCAGCGCGCCGGCGCCTGCCAGCGCTGCCACCACGGTTCCTGCAGCCAGCATCGGCCATTGGGGAACCACGATCGCGCCGCTGCCCAGCAGCCCGCCCAGAATGCCGCCGATTATCCCACCGATAACTACTCCCGTCATCACCCCTTCAGGGGCCTTTGTGTGCTTTTCATGGGCAAAGTCCTTTGACCCCTGATTTTCGGGGATCAGCATCGCGGTGTCAGTGGCTCGAAAACCGGCTGCCCGCAGCGCGTCTGCTCCACTCTGCGCTCCCGTATGGGTTGTGTAGACGCCGAAAACCGCAGTATTCCTCCCGCCCATGAGTGAACCATCCTTCCCGGGATCCTTGCCCCTAAAGATTACTTGCTGCTGTATAAGTTGTGAGGTATCACGAACTAGAGGACAATCGGTGATTGGCTGTACCGTGCAATGAGATTCGCTGTAGTAACCGCGGCTAAGTATAATGGCGGCCTTAACGGAGGCGACTGTGAAACCGGAATCCAGCGAACTTAATCCAGAAGGATCGTCACCGCTATCAAAAAGCAGGATTTTGTTAGTTGACGATCACGAGCTTGTCAGAAAGGGCCTGCGATTCATCCTCGAGCAAAACCCGCAATATGAAATCTGCGGCGAGGCGGGCAATGGGCGGGAAGCAATCGAGAAGGCGCGCGAACTCGCGCCAGACGTCGTAATCCTCGACATCTCCATGCCGGAATTAAACGGCTTGGAGGCGGCCCGTGAAATTAGAACCGCGGCTCCGCGCGTTGAGATACTCGCTCTTACCGTGAGTGATTCCGAACAACTGGCGCAGCAATTGCTGAGTGCTGGCGTTCGCGGATATCTTCTGAAATCTGACGCGGCGCGGGACCTCGCCGCCGGAGTCGAATCGTTACTGCAGCGCAGACCTTTTTTCACTTCCAAAATAGCTCGAATGGTTCTTCAAGGCTACTTGGATTCCCTCGCGAATGCAGATCAACCGAAGGCGCTTTCTGCGCAGCTTACATCCAGAGAGCGGCAGATTATCCAGTTGCTCGCGGAAGGCAAGAGCAGCAAGGACGTCGCGATCATTTTGGGAATCACAGTCAAGACCGCCGAGACTCATCGGGCCAACATCATGCGCAAGCTCGACCTGCATTCCATCAGCGACCTTGTGCGTTTTGCAATCCGCAACGAGATAACGGAGCCCTAACTAACGGGATGCTGAAAACGTTTTCCATCTGTCATCCTGAGCCGATTCGATCCTATTTAAATCGCTCCGAGCGAGGCGAAGAGGCTCATGATAAACTCCGCGAAGGATCTATGCTCTTTAGCTTGACGGCAAACCGATGCCTCACTCCGCTCGGCATGACAAGATCAGCAGCCTTTCGCTGCCACTTAGGAAGACGCGAATACGCCGGACTTAGGCAATTATGCTAAAAATCGGCGCCCCTGCCCCGTCAATTAAGAGTGCCAGATGGCCGACGGCGATGAGCGGCTGAAACTGTTAGTCTAATTGTGTTTCTTAAGAGCTGCCAGGCGCGATTCCGCGTCCTCGGCGCCGTCGAACGCCCTGCTGATCGCCAGCGCCTGCGCGTAACTGCGTACCGCCAGCGCAGGCTTCCCCGCTTCTTGGTAGAGCACGCCTAGGTGATACAGAATCTGCGGATTTTTCGGCCCGAGCGCTGCAGCCTTCTTGACCGCGATTAGGGCTCCCGCTGAATCTTTGTTCGCGCGAAGCGCCCACGCGAGGGTGTCCTGAAAGTTTGCACTCGCCGGATAGAGCTTGACTGTTTGGCTTGCCAGCTTCACAGCCTCGGCGGGGTTTTGATGGTGTTGCAACAGAAGCCACGCCAGGTTGTTGCTTGCCGGTCCCAGTTTCGGGCTGGCATCTAACGCCCTGCGGTAGAACCGCTCGGCCTCCTCCCACTGGCCTTGCCTGTCCCGAAGGATGGCGATCTTGACGAGGGCATCCGTCGCCCTAGGTGCGACCTGCAAGACAGCCGTGTAGTCTGCGATGGCCCCGTTCAGGTCACCCTTGGCAACAAGCGCATCCCCCTTCCCAATCTGGGCGGGCACGTACTTCGGATCGACAACTAACGCCCTGTCGTATGCCTGCTGAGCCTGGTCTGGTTTTCCTCGCCGGAGGTAGAAGTCTCCCAACGCTTTGAGCAGCGCGGGTTTTTTGGGGTCCAGCCGGACGGCCCCTTCAAGTTGTGACTGAGCATCGTCTAAGCGCCCTTCCTCCACGAGGGCGTTCGCGAGGGTATAGTGGACACGGGAGTTGGCCGGATCGATTGCCAGCGCTTCGCGGTACTCGGCAGCGGCTTCCGCCGGCTGGTGCAGACCCAGCAGGTAAAGGTCGCCCAGCTCATAATGGGGGCGTGACACCTTGGGGTCGAGAGCAATGGCTTTCGTGAATGCCTGTTTGGCCTCGCCGTACCGCCGCTCGAAGAACAAATAGTGCCCCCAGTCTGTCTGAACAGCTTGGCTGCGCGGGTCAAGAGCGACGGCCTTCTGCAGGTATGCACCCGCGCCCGCTACATCCCCTTTTCCCACGCGAATCTCGGCCAAGCCAAGGTAAGCCGGGGCGAACTTCGGGTCTGTTTTCAGCGCGTTCTCAAAACCAACCTCGGCTTCGGCGTATTTGCCCTGGCGTAGGAGTGTCGCCGCTTGCTGAAACTGCTTCGCTGACGGACTCTCGGGCACAACGTTGGCGGCGGAAATGCTGTCTGCGACAATTCCTCCCGGACAGCCCAAGGCCGCCAGAAGCGCTAAGAACACCCAAATTGACTTCCTGTTGCTCGTATTTCCTCACTTTCCTGGGCGCGATGAGCAGCGGGTAGCGCAGACCTCTGCTCTTGAGGTCTGCGGTTTTTGCCCGGAAGCCGCAGGAATTGCCGCGGATCTGAGAAGCGCAGGTCCGCGCTGCTCGCTCGTCACCAGCCCAGCATACCCCAGTGCGCGGGTC
>JBOGJZ010000461.1:0-6164 GCA_050745645.1 Terriglobia bacterium
GCCGCAGAGCCTGCCCTGAGCGTAGCGAAGGGGCTGAAAGGCGAGCCCTGCGGTACAAAAGAAGTTCCGGCGGGGCTAATGATTCCCAACTTTGGCCGAACCTTGGCCTGATTTAGCGACAAGTCTATCTCGCCAAATGGCAGCGTAAAACCGGCGCTATATCAAAATGATGACCCACTACTCGTCTGAGACAATAGCCCAAACAGGATGGCTAACTGTTGCAAGCTAAGTTGTTCGGCGCGCGAAGACGCGGCGATTGCAGCGACTTCAAGGGCGCTTGAGATGCGGCTGCGCGGGTAGGCGGCTCCGAGATTATTGAGCAGGTTCTTGCGCTTCTGAGCGAAGCATTTTTGCACAAATCTGAGAAATTTCTGACGGGCCTGTTCGTCCCATTGCGGGAATCGAGGCGCCATGTGGAAATCAACCAACGCGGAGTAAACCTTGGGCGGTGGTGAAAAAGCTCCGGGAGGCAGCGTGAGGATTGTCCGCGGCTCCGAGTCGAGTTGCGCAAGGACGCTGAGGGATCCATAATCTCGTGAACCCGGGTCGGCCGTGACGCGCTCCGCCACTTCCCGCTGCATCAGCAGCGCCATGCGTCTGATAGCGGATCGTGCAGAGAAGAGATGAAGCAGAATGGGAGAGGTAATGTAGTAGGGTAGATTGCCAAAGACAAAACAGCGCTGCACCCCGTAGCGGCTGCAGAGCGTAGGGATAGAAGTTTGTAGAATGTCGCCGCGCAATATTTCGACACTCGGATTCCCCTGAAATTCGCGCTGCAACGCGGCAGCGAGATCAGGATCGAGTTCGATTGCTACTAAGCGATGCGCTAATGGAAAGAGCCGCCGCGTCATCTCTCCCTGTCCCGGGCCGATCTCTACCAGTAACTCGCCCGGCTCAAGGAGAATGGCCTCCTCAATCTGGCGGCTGAATCGCGGGTCGCGCAAGAAGTGTTGTCCAAGCTTGGGGCGGCGGGCGTGCCGCATCAGTTACCTACTTTCTGCTCTACGTAAGGACCTCAGTTTGATTAGATAGGCACCTTGACTTGAGGTTTGACCTTGACAGTTGTACAATCAGCCTAGTTAAATACATCCGGGAGCAAGTTTCCAGTGCGAATCGCGTTGGGGACAGTACGGTCTTTTTTACTGAAGCATATTAACTGAAACATCCGCCGGCGCCCGGCGCTCATCGGAGCACGGGCTATTTCAATAAGCTTTTTAAGCGGAGGAAGTTGCCGCGACGTTAAATTACCCTTAAGAGGAGGCAATTCAATGACCAAGAGATTCTCAATGTTGGTTGTATTGATGCTGGCGTTTGGCTGTCTCGCGTTTAGCGCCACGCATGTCTTTTATGGTGTTGTCAGCGATAGCAACTGTGGCGCAAAGCACTCCCGGGCAAGCGCAGCGGCGACGGAGTGTGTTAAAAAGTGCGTGACCGGCGGCGCCAGTTACGTTTTGGTCTCCATGGGAACTGTTTATCAAGTGACTCCTCAGGACAAGTTCGCTGATTTTGCCGGCGAACGGGTTCGTGTTCATGGAGCTTTGAGCGGGACCACCATTACGGCGGACTCCGTCACCGCGGTGAAGCACAGAATGCACTCCAAGGCTGCAGCCAGCAGCGGCATGTAGGGCCCTTGACGTATCTTGTCAATGCACGTTAATCGCGCTGAGAGTTAGCCTGCCGCGGCCTTTTGCGGAGCCAGGCAGGCTCTCCGGCGAAGCGTTATCTTAAAAGCCTTCCGCATTTTCATTCGCGGAAAGAAAGGTGATCGTTCATGAAAAAGCTGGTTGTTTCTGTATTCGTGCTTTCTTTAGTGGCTTTCTGGGGAAGTGCTTCCACCTTTGCGAAAAAGGCGCAGGCGGAGAACTCGTCCACATCGGAACCTGCTGCTCACGCTGCAAAAGCCACCACTCATCATCACGCAAGAAAAGCCGCAGCCAAGAGCGAGACCATTTCCGGCACTATTTCGATGGTGGACGCGGCCAATAAGATCGTCGTGGTTACCGACTCGAACGGCGTACCTTTTGATTTCAAAGTAACGCACAGGACTCGTATCGACGTGAATGGCAACAGGGCCAGCCTCAGCCAGTTGGCGGATCAGACTAACAAACAGGCGTCGGTCAAGTTCATGGACCGCATGAAGGCCGGCCAATTTGCGGAGACTATCAAAGTAAGCGACTAGGACCAATGCTCCTCCGTGGGCGCTGAAAGAGGCGCACGGGGCGCCATTCTGAGCCGATTCGCTCCTCTTCGAATCGCGCTGAGCCCGTTCGCTCCTAATCGTTGTCATTCTGAGCGAAGCGAGGAATCTCAGGGCAGGCTCCGCGAAGAGGCTCACGGTGAGCTCCGCCAGCACTACAAACCACAGTGTTTCAGTAATTCGGATTCCGGCGGGGATGAACAGTTTCCCTGCCGGTTCTCGCTTCCGCGCGGATAGCCATGTCCTGATTTCTCCGTATCAAAATTTGAACGCGCCTCTCTGAATTGAATAATGCCGTCTCTTGTGGCCAACCCTCTGCGTATCCTAGACCTCCCGAATTGCCTCGAGAAGCTCACTTCGTGAAATCTGAGAAGTGCCAAACTTCAACACCACACGTCCGGCGGCCAGGTTGGCCAACTCCGCTGCTTCTTTCATGTCAGCTCCCGAACAGTAAGCTAACGCCAATACAGCGATCACCGTGTCGCCGGCGCCCGTCACGTCATAAACCGGGCGAGGGACGCTTCGAATAGTATGCACCGCCCCATCCGCGGCAAACAGAATCATCCCCTCGCCGCCGCGCGTTATGAGCAAGTAGCCGCATCCAAACTTTTCGAGCAGAGCCCGGCCTCCGCGCTCAATCTGCCTCGCATCCCGCATGGGCAACCCGGTCATTGCTTCCGCTTCCTGCAGGTTTGGGGTGACCGCAGTAGCTAAATGGCAAACGGACACATTGGCTGGCTTCGGATCTACGAACACGGGCAATCGCCGTTTCCGCGCCAGCGGCAAAAGGCGGTCACAAGTCCCGGCTGTGACGGAGCCTTTCTGATAGTCTGAGACGATGAGAGCGTCCAGGCGTGCGACATAGCGGCTGAAGGAGTCTAGCAAACGCTCACTTGATCCGGCAGATTGGCCGGCCGCCGCCTTTTCGAAATCCAACCGTAGGAGTTGATGTTGATGCGCTACCAGCCGGATTTTGCGCGGCGTCATTCGCCCGGTCTCTTGAACTAACGTGTCGTGGCGGATGCCCTGTCGCGCAAGAAGCTTGACGAGAAGGCGTCCGCTCTCATCTTTTCCGATCACACCCCAAGCAATTGGATCTCCGCCGAGAGCGGCGACGTTGGCGGCCACGTTGCCGGCGCCCCCTGGGTAACACTCGGAAGAATTCGTCCCGTTGAGCAAGAGAACGGGAACGGGCGCCTCCGGGGAAATGCGCGTGGCCTGTCCGCGCCAGAATTCATCCAGCATGTAGTCGCCGAACACGCCCACGGTCTTTCCCGCAAACGTTCGGACGATGCGCGTCCAGCGTCTTTGCGTTTTGTTCATTGCGCCGGTATGTTGGGTGCGGGCTCTGCCGCCCTTTCGCGGGAGGTCGCCGGCAAAACCCAGTCCACAGCAGAACGCACCTGCTCTAAAGTCACCGAAAGGATGCATTCAGGGTGCGCGAAGCGATAGCACCTGTCGCCTGGACAGGGATTGCAGTCATAATGATTCTGAACGATTCGGAATGCGAAATCCGGCCCGGAATCAGAACCCACCCAAGGCCGCCAGACCTTGGAATCCGACGATCCAAAGATCACAACGCATGGCCGCTTAAAGGCGGCCGCTACATGCGCCGGTCCGCTATCATTCCCCACAAATAGCCGCGCCTCTGCGATGGCGGCCATCAAGGTCGCAAGACTTGGAGCATTAATCCGGTGAATAGCTCGCCCCGATGCGCGCTCCACTTCATCCAGGCAGCGGCTTTCGCCGGGTCCACAGGAGTACACCGGCATCATGCCGAGTTCATCTTCAATGTAACGGCCTAATCCGGCAAAACGTTCCGGAGGCCATTGCTTGGTGTAGTAGAGAGCCGCCGGATGAAGCAGGGCATAATCGCGGCCCTGTGGAATCCCGCGGCGCTTTCGTTCTTGCTTCCATGCGCAGCGGGCGGCCTCGCTGAGGAACAGCTCCGCTGGCGGCACAGGGCGGCGCGGCATGCCGAGCCAGAACAAAGCGGCCGCTTGATGCTCTGCGGTATGCACAGTGTCTTGCGCCAGGATGCGGCGCGCGTCCGGAACCGCGAAATCATATATCCTGCGGCGACGGAAGTGCCCGAAACCGGCTTTCCATCGCGCCCCGCTGAATTGGGCAAGAAACGCGCTGGACGGCCCGCCGTGCAGATTAAGGCAAAGCGCGAACTTCTGAGTGCGCAGCATTCGCAGCAGGCGAATCTGCTCGCGGGCCTTTCGCCAGCCGCTTCCTTGAGGCGCGCTCAGTATTTCGGCAACGCGCGGGTTGCCTTCGAGTAACGCGCGGAAGCGTGGCTCGATAAGAACCGAAATGCGCAAGTCGCTTCGCCATTCTTTTAACAGGCGCAACGCAGGCGTCAGCAGCACGATGTCCCCCATGGAGCGGAGACGAAGAATCAGGATGCGCGATTCCTTGGGTAGGCCGGGCAGAAGCGATGCCGGATTCATGAGGGTTCGGGTTGGGCCAGCGGGACAGGCATGGGCTATTCCGCTTCGATTTTAGCCTCGTCGACAAGCATGACCGGAATATCATCCTTGACGGGATAAACGCGCCGGCATTCACCACACTTCAGGCCTCCGCCGTCTGGCATCAGCTTGACCGGGGCCTTGCATAGAGGACAAACCAATATGTCCAAAAGTTCTTGACTGACGGCCATGATTGCAAAGATCTCCCTTCGACGAATTGAATCTCACCTTAACAAAGGGCGGCAATAAATTCAAGCACCTGCATCATATCCCGTAACAGTAATTCTGCAAATCGGACCGCCGAGGCAATTCTGGTCGAGCGTATCTTTACTTATCGCTCCCTGGAGTTAGTTCGCGCCGCCATTCGGAAGATTGATGGTAGTTGAAGAGCTGCCCGATGCCATGGGCGCTTCCAGACCGTTGGTTAGTGTGAAATTCTGTAAAGCAATTGCGTTACTCCACAAATGCTCCAATGTCTGGACGTATCTGACCTCCAATTGAAACCATGTCCTCTGCGAAATAAGCACCTCGGGGTAGGCGGCACCCATTTGGCGATATTTGCTGAGATAGAGTTGGTACGCGCGCGCGGCTTTTGGGATCATCTCGCTTTTGTACGCGTTGGCCTGGACCTCTTCGGCCAAATAGCCTCTGAGCAGCGGCTCCGCGCTGCGCCGGAGCGACAACTGCACGCGAGTGACTTCCTCTCGCGCTCTGTTCCGTTCGGTTCTGGCAGCGGCTGCGTTTCCCTGATTGCGATTGAAGATCGGGATGTTGACGCCTACTGAGGCAAAGCCGACAACTCCGACGGGCGTCTGCTTAATTGGGGCTTCATTCAACGCCTCATTGTCCTGCTGGATACCCGCTCGCAATTGAAGATCGGGAATGGCTTCCCGCCGCGCACTGCGAAGCTGCGCTTCGGCTCGCACCACGGCTATCTGCGCTCGTTTCACCGCGGGGCTGTCGCTAAGGATAGTTTCGATGATTTGCTGCGGATTCAGTTCGGGCCAATGGCTGAGATTCCCTTCAAGCAGGGAGACCGGCAGATCGGGCTCCCCGGCTGTGGCGGCCAGAGTGTCGAAAGCCTGGATATAGTTCATCTTCGCGGTCACATAGTCTACCTTTGCTTGGTCCGCCTCGACCTCTGCCTGCAAAACGTCGGGCGCGTCCGCCTGCCCGACGTTGGCAAGTTGGTGTGCCGTCTGCATCGCGTCCAGCGTGATTTTCAGGAGAGTTTGCCGCAGCCTGACAATCGCCTGGGCAGCCAGAGCCGAATAAAACCTTTGGTCCACGTCACTCAGCAAGCGATAACGCTGTACCGTGACGCCGGTTTCGTCCTCGCGTTGCTGCTCCTGAAACACACGCTTCCGAAGTCCGAGCTTGCCTCCGAGCACGATGTTCTGCTGAATAAATGCGCCCTGCTCGCCTCCCCCCAACGAGCCGCCACGGATTTCCGCCCCTGTGTATCCGAGCGCAGGATTCGGATAGAGACCCGC
>JBOGJZ010000462.1:0-2959 GCA_050745645.1 Terriglobia bacterium
TCCTATTCCGAGATTATCCGCTTTCTGGGCGAGAACGACCCCACCAGCAGACGAATGATGGAAGAGATTCTAGCTAACGAAGAAGAGCACGCGGATGATATGAAGACCTTGCTCGAAACTATAGGGAAAGAGGAGAAGCAACGCGAGCATTGAGAGAAGAAATGCAAAGGAGCACGATACGGTTTGCCGCCTTTCCCGCAGGGATTTCGCACGCTCGCTGAAAGAGAAGCGTGGTTTAATTCAGATGAGGCTTTTGAGGCGCGAAAGGGGGCGATTCAAGGCTGCCGCCGGCTCCGGCGTGCGGACTGATGGCGGGCAATTTAACAAGATCCGCCACCCAGGAAGACATGGTCTGTTCGCTGCGCAGCAAGTCGCCTAGGGTGATCCTGCCCAACACGTGGTCGACGACCAACTGCACAGCTCGCCACAGCGAGCGAATGGAACAGTCTGTCGAATTACTGCAAACATTTCCCGCCCCGGAGTGGCGATCGCAGAAATCGGGTTCGAAAAGCCTGCCGCCAAGCAGGTCAAGCAAATCGCCGATAAGGATGCGGTCCGCCGGCCGGGCCAGATTGTAGCCTCCCGCCTTGCCGCGCGTGCTCTGCACAAAGCCGCCGCGCCGCAGCAGGCGCATAATCTTGCCCACGTAAGGCACTGAAATGCCCTCAGCGCGGCTGATCTCCGCGATCGTGAGGCTTCCCTCCGGCCCTTGCCGCCCCAGCCTCAACAGGCACCGCAATCCGTATTCTTCACCGGCCGTAAATCGCATATTCGAGCCTGCAAAAACTCATAAAGCGTGAACAAACCAGAAATTACAAAAGCCATTCTAACCGAGCGCGTCTTTCTATCGCTTCCGCTTTGTGTTTTCGTGTCTTTGTGGTAAAAGAATGTGGCTCCTTACCACAGGCCCAACTGCAGCTTCGCCGCCTCAGACATTTTCTCCTTGTCCCAAGGCGGATCCCAAACCAACTCTATCTTGGCCGCCGTGACGCCGGGCAGCTCTCTGATCTTCGATTCGACCTCACCGGGCAGAGTGCCCGCCACCGGACAACTCGGCGCGGTTAGAGTCATGCGCACGCGCACTTCTCCCGTTCTCTCGACATTCGCCTCGTAAATCAGCCCGAGATCGTAGATGTTGACTGGAATCTCCGGGTCATAGCAGGTACGCAGGGTTTCAATGACTTTGTCCTGCAATTGGATGGTTTCTGAGACGGTCAACTCCGGAGGCTGTTGAGTCTCTGATGGGTTGAGCTGGCTATCCATAGTTTCAGTCCTGTTCATTGGAAATGACGCCGTCGGCGCCTTCAAGAGCGGAGCGCAAGGTGTGCCACACCAGCGTGGCGCATTTCACTCGCGCCGGGTAATCACCGACCCTGGAGAAAACCTGCAGCTTGCCGAGTTCCGGCCCTTGCACGTCCGGAGAGGCGTCCCCGGTCACTAGATGGTGGAAGCGGTCGAATAGCGCCAAGGCTTCTTCCACTGTCTTGCCCTTCACCACCTCGGTCATAATGGATGCCGAAGCGGTCGAGATGGCGCATCCGCTTCCTTCAAAACTCAGGTCGCTCACTTTGCCGTTTGCAAGCTTCAAGTAGACCGCTACTTTGTCGCCGCAGAGCGGGTTATAGCCCTGGGCGGTGCGGTCGGCATCCGCCATTTTGTGAAGATTGCGCGGCCGCTTGCTGTGGTCGATCACGACTTCCTGGTACAGATCGCGCAGGTCTGACATCAGGCAAACATCTCCTTCACCTTCTGAATGCCGGCAGCGAGCGCATCTATCTCCTCGCGGGTGTTATAAAGAGCCAATGAGGCGCGCGCCGTCGCAGGAATCTTGAAGCGGTCCATCACCGGCTGCGCGCAGTGATGTCCAGTACGAATAGCGATGCCTTCCTGATCCAGGATCGTGCCGGTGTCGTGCGGATGTATCCCGTCGAGCACGAACGACAGCACCCCGGCTTTTTCTCGAGCCGTTCCTATCAGACGCAGCCCGGCAATCCGCGAAAGCCTCTCGACCCCGTATTGCAGCAACTCGTGCTCATAAGCGGCTATCCGCTCCATGCCGATCTCTGTCACGTAATCAATCGCCGCTCCAAGCCCTATTGCGCCCGCGATGTGCGGCGTGCCCGCCTCGAACTTATAGGGCAGGACGTTGTAAATCGTCTTTTCAAAAGTGACTGAGGAGATCATGTCGCCGCCGCCCTGAAACGGCGGCATGGCGTCGAGAAGAGCAGCCTTGCCGTAAAGCACGCCAATACCCGTCGGCCCATACACCTTATGCCCTGAGAAAGCGTAAAAGTCGCAGTCAAGCTCCTGCACGTCCAGTTTCACGTGAGGAGCCGACTGAGCGCCGTCGATGAGCACAGGAATGCCTCGGGCGTGACTCATGCGGATGATTTCACGAACCGGATTCACCGTTCCGAGAGCGTTCGAGACGTGCGCAACGCAGGCCAGCTTCACTCGCGGACTCAGCAGTTTTTCAAACTCTTCGAGCACAATTTCGCCGGCGTCATTGATAGGAGCCACTCGAAGCTGCGCGCCGCGCTCCTCGCACAACATTTGCCACGGCACGATGTTTGAATGATGCTCGAGCGCGGTTATCAGCACTTCGTCACCCGCGCCCACATGCCGCCGGCCGAAGGTATAGGCCACCAGGTTGATCGCCTCCGTCGCCCCGCGGACGAATATGATCTCCCGCGACTCGCGGGCGTTCAGAAACCCTCGCACTCGCCGGCGAGAGTCCTCATAGGACGCAGTCGCTCGCTCGCTCAGCAGATGAACGCCGCGATGGATGTTGGAGCAGTCTGACGTATAAAATTCAAGGAGCGCATCGAGGACCACTTGCGGTTTCTGGCTCGTGGCGGCGTTATCCAGATAGATCAGCGGCCTGCCGTGGACCTTCTGCCGCAGGATTGGAAAATCGGCGCGGAAACGCTCCACGTCAAAGGCAGCACCCACCGTTGGT
>JBOGJZ010000463.1:0-4177 GCA_050745645.1 Terriglobia bacterium
CATTCCACGCGGACCATCGAGGCTTTCATCGAACTGCTCCGCGCCCACGGCGTTAAGCGCGTGATCGACGTGCGCACCGTCCCGCGCTCCCGCCACAATCCCCAATTCAATCGCGACGCGCTATCGAAGCGGCTGCATTCCGCCCGAATTCACTACCGGCATCTGCCCGCGCTCGGCGGCTTGCGCCACGCCCGCCGCGATTCACAGAACCTGGGCTGGCGCAATGCATCTTTCCGCGGCTATGCGGATTACATGCAGACTATGGAATTTGAAAGAGGATTAGAAAAGCTGATCCGGCTCGCAAAGCAAGAGCAGGCTGCGATCATGTGCGCTGAAGCAGTTCCCTGGCGGTGCCACCGCTCGCTCGTCGCGGACGCCCTCGTTGCAAGAGGCATTTCAGTTGAGCACATTATGAGCGAAAAGCGCCGGAATCCACATCACATGACGCCCTTTTGCGTTGTGGAAGGCGGTCGCGTGACCTATCCATCGCATCAGGAGACGCCGCAAGCCTAACTTCGGCCGCTCATCAATTAATAGAGGCATTTACTTGACGCCACCGGCCTCGGGAAGAACATTGAGGCCGGTTTGGTGGTGCGACAGTTGTTCATGAATGTTAAAGCGGCTGAAGAGCGTGGCGCAAGCGGGACACTTGCCGAAATACGACGAGCGGAGCGACTTTAGCTTCGAGTTCCATTAAATGCAAAATGTCCTCCAGCTGAAATTGCCGTTGGCGGAGGTACTGAGCGACTGGAACCAACTAGCATATGCTTTGGCCGTAAGGCCCCGTGAACGAGTAGTCCAAAATCAGAAATTAACTTAGCGCTTACGGAGGGCCTCCAGGCGAGACTTTAGTCATAGCGTTTGCACGGAAGAACGCGGAGAATGAAGCAAATGGGATACAGGAAGCATGGGTGCGGCAACGAGAATTTTGCAAAGCGGGCATGAGGTTCTTCGCAAGATGCTGGAATTCACGGACGGCTGTCTTCTCGCTAGGGAAGAAGTTTCCTTTTTTCTACGCTTGAGAGAAAGGGTCTTTTATCGAGTGTGACATAAAGTAAGGACTCGCGCATGCTTGAGTCGAGGCCTTTGCAGATCATGATCGGGTTTTCCCATTCAGTAAGGCTTTATCTGGGCTGTTATTGGGTGGAGCTTTGTCCATGATGAACAGGGCAGATGCACAGACAGCACCCGCAACGCGATCGTTGCCTGCCAAGGTCAAAACAAGACACAGCGCCTTCGGACTTGTGGACCCACGAATAAGGCTCGTCGCAAAGGAATCGGAGTAATGAACCAGTTTCACCGCTGGATTTGCCAGTCAGGATACTGGAAACGGAAACTGGAACAAAGGGTATTACCCTGGGTACTCGGAGACCTGGAACTCGGCGGGAATCTGCTAGAAGTTGGCCCCGGCCTTACGACTGACCTGCTACGCTTACGCGTCGGTCGGCTCACCGCCGTTGAGATTGATTCCCACCTGGCTGAGTCGCTCGCCAGCAGGCTGCACGGTACAAACGTCGAGGTGGTGCGAGGCGATGCCACAGCCCTGCCGTTTCAGGACGGGTCATTTTCCGGGGCCGTATCTTTCACCATGCTCCACCACGTGCCGTCCGCTGAACTGCAGGATCGTCTCCTGAGGGAAGTATGCCGGGTGATCTATCCTGGAGCTGTATTCGCCGGAGTAGACAGCCTCTCGAACCTGCGGATGCGGCTGCTCCACATTTGGGACACCTTGGTTCCGGTTGATCCCTCGACGCTGGGAGCGCGGCTTGAAGCCGCCGGCTTTACGCGGATTTCAATCGCCGTCGACGGGAGAACTTTCCGATTTAGCGCGAAGCGGGTATGAAAGGTTATACCGAGTAAGTGAAAAAACCTACAAAGCCTGAAGGGAGCAAGCAACATGGAGATTGATCGAACGAAGCCAGTGAACGAAATCGTCCTCGGGATGCCGGCCTCCGCTAAAGTTTTCGAGCGATTGGGAATCGATTACTGTTGCGGGGGCAATAGGCGTCTCGAAGAAGCCTGCAAGGCGGCCGGACTAGAGGTGGGGGACGTGGTGCGATCCCTTGAAAGTGCCGGAAGCGCGGCGCACACGCAGGATGACGCCGTTGACTGGAGCGGACAGCCGCTGGCGAGCCTGATGAATCACATCGTCGAAAAGCACCATACCTTCTGCCGCCAAGAGGTCTCCCGCATCGAGCCGCTTCTCGACAGAGTGATCGAAAAGCACGGAACGGCGCATCCCGAGCTGCGGCGCATCAAGGCGCACTTTTCGGGACTCAGCAAAGAACTTCTGATGCACCTGATCAAGGAAGAGCAGACCTTGTTCCCCTACATTTCCAGTATGGAAGAGGCGGCGGCGCACGGGATTCCATTTCCCAAACCTGCGTTTGGGACAGTTCAGAACCCGGTGCGAATGATGGTGCTTGAGCACGACAACGCCGGCGCTGCGCTGCATGAGATGCGAGGGATAAGCGGCAATTACCAGCCTCCGCCGGACGCCTGCAACAGCTACCGCGCATTGTACGAGGCGTTGCAGTCTTTTGAACGCGACATGCATCAGCACGTCCACCTGGAGAACAATGTGCTGTTTCCGCGCGCCGTGGCCATGGAAGACGCGGCGGCCTCCGGACAAAGGAGCGCCGGGCGTTAGCCGGCGCGCACGTGCCTGAGACTGACTGAACTGATAGTTCGGCGCCGATCATATGGAACTTCTCACCCTCAACCATGGCAGCTATCCTCGCATTGGGGGCGGCCTGGACGAGCAGGCGCTGCGCCGCACCATCGCTGAGCGCGACCGCGGCGAAAAGACGGATGCCGACGTTCGCGCCGCCGAAAACCATTTGGTCTCATTGGCGCTTCAGGACCAGCATGATGCCGGCATCGACGTTCCCACCGACGGCTTAATCCGGTGGAATGACCCCGTGTCTCACCTGGCCGGGAAACTCGAAGGCATGCGCGTCAACGGGTTGCTGCGATATTTTGATACCAACTTTTACTTTCGCCAGCCGGTGGTGTGCGGGAAAATTGAACGGTCCCATCCGCTTGTGGTTAACGAATTTGAGTGGGCAGCGCAAAGATCGCCTCGACCTGTTAAGCCTGTTTTGACGGGACCTTACACACTCACCCGGCTGTCGCTCGGAGACGGCGAGCCTGGGAACTCGGGTGCTCTTCTTATGTCCTATGCCGAAGCGTTGGGCGCAGAGGTCGCTGAGCTGGCTGCCGCAGGCGCGCGGCTGATCCAGGTGGATGAGCCGGGTTTGCTGATGCATCCGGCTGATCTATCCCTCGCTCGCGAAGCCCTAACCTTGCTCGCGGCCCATAAAGGTCACGCAAAGCTCGCGCTGGCGACCTACTTTGGGGATGCGGCCCCGTTATATCCCGCACTTCAAGCCCTCCCTTTTGATATCCTCATTTTGGACTTCACGTACAGCCCCACACTTCCGAAAGTGATCGAAACGGACGGCAGCATCAAAGCGCTCGGGTTTGGCTTGCTCGATGGACGCAATACAAGACTTGAAGATCAAGCGGCGGTCGCTTACCAACTCGAACGGATGCTCACCCGCGTCAAGCCGGAGCCCAGCTACCTGACGACTTCCTGCGGCCTCGAATATCTGCCGCGCGACCGAGCGCGGCTGAAACTCAGTCACTTAACTTCTATCAAGAAATCTCTCCTGGGTGAGGCCGCATGAGCCGCTCGAGGCTTCGCGAATTAGGGATCGAGCTGCCGCTGCTGCCGACAACCTCTGTAGGAAGCTTTCCTAAACCCGCCGATCTTCTCAAGGCCCGATCCGATTTCGCGCAAGGCAGAATCAGCAGCGGCGCACTCGAGCAAGCGGAGAAGCGCGCCACAGAATTCTGGATCCGCAAGCAGGAAGATCTGGGCGTCGACGTACTGGTCGATGGCGAGATGTATCGCGGGGACATGGTCGCCTATTTCGCCGGCCATCTCTCGGGATTTGAGCAAGGCGGTCTGGTTCGCTCGTACGGCAACCGCTACTATCACAAGCCCATCATCGTGAATGAAGTGAAATGGAGGGGACCGATCACGGTGGAGTGGTGGCAGTACGCGCAACGGCTGACCTCAAAGCCGGTCAAAGGCATGTTGACCGGAGCCTATACCCTCATGGACTGGTCCTTCAATGAATTTTATCCGGCGCGGCGCGACGCATGCCTGGCG
>JBOGJZ010000464.1:0-15768 GCA_050745645.1 Terriglobia bacterium
AATTAATCGAGGCGATTCTGGCGCTGGTGGCGGGCGACGCCAAGCTGTTCGTTGCCGCCTTTAAGCTGCAAGCGGCGTTTCAGAACGGGTTGCACGCGCTGCTCGAAGCTCGCTTCGGGCCGCACGCGGATTTCGACGTGTTCAAGCCCAGCACTCGCCATCAAGAAGAAGATTTTCTGGATAATCTGCTTGACGCCTTGGCCGGTGACGGCGATGAGGATGACGACCCGGGGTAGCCACGGTCAGGGCTTTTTCCTGACCGTGGGCTTTTCTTTTCGTTGGGGGCAAAGGCCCACGGTCAATCACAATACGATTGACCGTGGCTACCCACTTTCCTTCGCGTGTCATTCTGAGCCGGTTCGTTCCTATTCCTGTCATTCTGAGCGCAGCGAAGAATCTCCGCATTTCGCTCGGCGGTACACTCCGCGATGAAAGAACCAACCGCCGCAGAGTTTCGCCAACGCAAAACTCTGCGATACCCCTCAGGATGACAGGGCGAGCCGGCCGCCGCTGGAATCGGGAATCGGCAGCCGCGCCGTATGGGGTGCGGCTGCTTGGCGAGCCAAGGGATATTCACCCAGAAACAAAATGCGGAAGGATGAGGACGGGGGGAAGGAAGCGTTTTGATCGCTTAGTGCAGTTCGACTATGAAGACATCCGTGCGGCATGCACCGGCCTGCGGGCAACCAGGGCTTCCTCTGCGGCTACCAAGGTTCCAATCCCAGTTGGAGGTGAACATATAGAAGCGGCCATCGGGCGATACGTTACCGCGCGGCGTCTCCCAGAAATTCGACCCGGACCCGGGGCTGTCATTATCGGCCTCTGCGGCGCGATTGTGAGCAAACCGCCACACCTTCGAGGGTCCGCTCGTTGCTACGCACACAATCTCACCGTCGTAGGGCGCCGTAATCTGGAGCCGAGGATTTGTCAGCACGTTCTGTGTTCCATCGCCGCGTCCGTGGCTATTGTAAAACGACCCGCATACCGGCATCGTATGGGCGGAATTTGCGTCGTTCCACGACCAGTGGCTATCGTTAAACTGGCGGGGCATGGGCAGCGGGTTCACCAGACGGGTTATCTGACTTGGATTGGAAAGCGGCCTGACCATTACATCAGCCATATCGTAATCATTGGGATCGTTGATCATGCGGTCGTAGCCGAGCGCTTGATGTCCTCCGCAATCGTCAGCATAAAACCGGCAGGGGAGCACCTGGTTGGTTCCAGCCTTCCAAAAGTAAATCGTCCCGCCCTGCTGAGCGTTGACCCTTACCACGATTCCGTCTTTGCTGAGCCGTGCGTTATGGACGTTATATCCTGCCGTGCTCTGCGCCGGCGGCCCGGGAGATTTAGTTTTAAGAGGATCTGATTGAACGTAGACGCCGCCCACCGGGCCGTTCGGGTTCTGCCGGGTCTCGCTTCCAGGGGAGGCGCCGATGTAGACATTGAACGGCGAACAGCCCGCAAGACTTTTCGAAGCAAGACATCCCCAGCTTTTTCCTGGCACCAGAACTTCGCTCGGATCAGCGAGCTTTTGCGGAAGGGTGATCCTGAGGCTGCCGGGAGATGGCAGATGAACCGGCCCTACCTCCGGCGACGGCGTGGTTTCCCCGTTCTGCGGATTCATGCGGGTCAGGGTTGTGATCCTCACATAGTAGTCTCCTGCCGGCAAATTCCCCGAGCCGGGCGCGGCAGTCACGGTGGGAGCCGGCGGAGCGGCCATCTGACCGGCATTGCCCGCCACGCGCATAGGCGGGGTGTTTGTTCCCCCCACCATGCCGGATTCCGTGTCATACCAGTAACACGCTCCGGCGCCGCTGTTTGCTGTGCGGTCGTAGTACACCACGAAGGTTGTGTCCCCTTGCCCCTTCCCGCCGAAATAATCCGCAAACTTCGTGTCGTCTCCACTATTCGAGAGGCTGCCTCCGTAACCCAAAACATAAGCCGGCAGGTTCGGACACGAAGTGATGTCATAGATCGGGGCCGCTTTTCCGGTGACAACGTTGTACGACGTCAGCCACTTGCCTTTAATGCCGTAGGAGAGGTGAGGGTCACTGAAGCTGAAGGTACCCACAAATCCTGCCAGCCCGCGGCTGTGACGGGTATTTTCCGCCGGAGTAACGCGCATGGTTGTCGCATCGAGGACAAATGGGATTCTTCCACCTCCGCTGTGATAGATCACAAATCTGTAACCGCCGTGCTCGCCAATCGCGGGATCAAAGGCGCTCCATACGTTAGCCTCGGCCGAAGCATCTGTCATAAAGCTGAAGCCAATAAATTGACTACCCCAACTGGCCAGCGTGTTCGCATCCGTAACACGCACCATCCGTGACCCAAAGTCGGGATCGCGAAACGGCGTGTTCACAGGCGGCGCGGGCAGAGGAGTCTCCCCGACGATATCCTGCGTGCTGTCAGCGCAATAATCCGGCGGCCCGCCCGTGCAGGGGGTTGTATAACGTGGCGACCCCGTCCGCGCTGCGTCCGCCGGCCCTTTTGGTGCAAACGCAAACAGCACGGCTCCCAAGGCTACCCAGAACACGATGTAGGGCAATAGTTTCATCGATGGACTCAGGTTAGCATAAGGGAAGCGTTCTTCTAGCAGTTTGGTGGAAAACAATATGGAACTGTTATTTCTGAGCCGAGCGACCTGTCCCGGCGAAGTCGGGAAGAATCTGCTTTCTACGTCGTTGCAACGGCTTACGAGATTCTTCCTTCGCTTTGCTCAGGACCGCCTTCGGCTGCCTCGGAATGACACCGTGGGCGGGTCTTTCACCGAACTTCTAGGCTAAATCTGAAGTGAACCCATTGGAGCGGTCGCTCACGTCGTTTGGCGACGCCCCAAAGCATGAAAATAACCCCTCACCCTCCTCCGTACCTCGGTCGCCCTCTCCACCACCCAAGAGAGAGGGCGGCGGGCAGGGAAGCAGCGCTTCCCGTCGCGAGCCGGGTGAGGGTTGTCCGAAATTTTTGGATCAGGAATCGAATAGGCGCGCTTTCTCGCACGACGGCGAGGGCCGTTCTGTCATCCAAGAAGGTATTATGGAGTGAACGGTCGGGCAACGGCTTCGCGTTTTCGTGAATCTTATCAAGCGATCTTCCAGCATGTTGTTCATGCAGGGCGGCGGTATAATTAGCACAGGGAAGCCAGTAGCGGAGAAGCCCTATCCTGTAAGCCGCCAGGTCGAGCCGGTGGGTTTCAAACCGTTGCTGTTTCCAAAAGCAGGGAGGTGCGGAATGAGGAGAGCACACCAGGTCATGACGGCGATTATCGCGTCGCTCGTATGCGCAGCGTGGGCTTTGGGCGCTCAACCTGCCCCCATGCCGATTCCTGCGGGGACTACGTTGCGCGTGACGTTGGATACCACGCTGACCGACAAGACTAACAAAACCGGCGACACTTTTACCGGTGAGCTTAGCGAGCCGGTTGTCCTCAGCGGTAAGGATACTCTTCCCAAATACAGCGTCGTAAAGGGCCGCGTCGCGTTTTTGAAGCCCTCCGGACGGATCAGAGGCAAGGCGCAGATGCGGCTAGTGATCGATACCATCTCCACGCCGGATGGCGTCGTCTATCCTCTCAACGGAACGCTCGAGCAGGCGCAAGGGGGTGTTTGCGCGCATACAGCCACGACTGGAAGCAGCAAAGCGGACGAAGAAGGGACCATTACCGGCTGTGGAAAGAGTAAAAAGGCGGCAGCCGAGGGCGCGGCTATTGTAGGAGCGATGGGAGCAGGCGTGGGCGCGAGCATTGGCATGGGCAATGAAATCGAGTGCGAATACTATGGATATTGCCCGCCGGGGGGGAGTGGAATGGGTACGGACGTTCTGTACGGCGCGGGGATTGGGGCGGGAACAGCCTTAATTTACAGTCTGCTCAAACACGAAAGGCACATTGTCCTGGTTCAGGGTAGTCTCCTGACTTTCATGGTGGATCGAACAACCATGGCAGAAAAACCTGCCGCTGCTGCGAGTCCCTCGCATTGAGCTAGGCGCCCGCTTTTCCCCAAACCTTGCGCTTCAGAGGGTGCGACGGAAAGATGAGAAGGTCTCTTAACAACATGGCGGCATCAATCCTCGCGGCCATCTTCCTGCCATGCCTGCTTTCCGCGGCTCCTCCCGCGCCCGTCATTCCGGCAGGAACTCGCATTGACGTCCAACTTACGTCAACTCTGAGCACTTCAGCTAACCAAGACGGCGACCCGTTCACCGCTAAGGTCGAAGACCCGATCTTTGCCGGCGGACAAGAAGTTATCCCTGCCGGAAGTACGCTCTACGGGCATGTAACTTTCGTTAAACCTCCCGGCCGCGTGAAAGGCAAGGCCGAGATGCGCTTGGTTGCAGACTACATCATGGCCAAGACAGGCAAGGCGTATTCTTTCAGGGCGCAGCTTGCGCCCGATAACGGCGATATCAGCGGCGTCAAGGTCAATGGAAACGAAGGCACGGTACAAGGCGCCGGTAAGAGCGCTAAGAGTGGAGCGGAAGAAACAGGTATTGGCGCGGCAGCCGGAGCGGGGGTGGGAGCGATGGCGGCCGGCGGTACAGGGGCGCTTTACGGCGCCGGCATCGGAGCTCTGGCCGGAGTCATCCATTCGTTAGCAAAACACCACAAGAATGTTGTGCTGCACCCCGGAACCAACCTCTCCTTTGTCCTTCTGACGGCTGGCGCTGAATCAAAGCTCAAGCCCGGCAGCGAACCATCAATGCCCTTTGTCTGCGCAAACTGCCGTTGATCCAGTAGTGGCTTTTATATCCCTGCCACTATTCCCCGGCGGGGCATGACGCGCCAATCCACTTGGACGTGAAATTCATATTTTGATGCATGGTGCGGCCGCCCATGGTTATGTCCGCCAGGACGGCTCCTTTTGTATGTTCCGAGTCGACGGCCTGCATCGAAATATGAGCGTCCCATTTCGAGGTTCCTTCGCCGCAAACTTCGTGGAGCGCGAGTTCGCTGCCCGTCGACTTGATCACGGTCTCATCGCACTTCCACTTCCTGTTCTGGCCCTTGTCGGTGAACGGGTCCTTGGTGAGCTCTTCCTGAGTGACGCAGTGTTGGGAGGTATCCGCCTTGGGCGCGTGCGACGCCATCGCCCCCATGGCCGCTTCAAGTTTGGTGCGCTGCTCCGGGGTGAGACGTGCGACGGCCTCCGGGGGCAGGGCTAGTTGCCCGCTGGCGGAGCTGGTCATACTGGTTTCCCAAAGGCCGGTTTTGACGTGTAGGGGCGTGATGCCTCCCGCAGCCAGAAGAACGGCGGCTCCCAAACCGACGGCGATTGAAAAGATTGCCTTTCTCATTCGAGCCTCCTTGAGACCTTTGTACCTTATACTGCTTGCTTCGCCGCAGAAGTGTTAATTCACGCGGCGCCGTTCTTGCGCGGATTATAGGCCTGTAAAATCAGGGCGCGCCATAACAGAAAAACGCAGAAAGAAATCAAGTTGTCCGTTCTTTATATTTTGACTGAGCGCCAACATACACCAGAACGTCTAGAAACGCAACGGCGACGGGGTGTCAGAGTTGTGCGCCTCAGCTTAGCGGAAGTCTTTGATCCTGCCCTTTCGGAGGTTTCCAAAGCGTCAAAAGGGCTTCTCGGGGATTTCTATCATCTTCACCATCCCTTGCTGCAAGCTGGTCAAGCAAACAGCAGGCAGTCGCGCGGACCTCCGTTTTTGAGATCCACAGCTTGTTTCTTCAACGACGGGCGGATGATCGAGGCCGGTCAAATTCGAGTTCTCGGATCGAAAGGCATCCTCACTCGGTCGATGGCCAATCCGCAGCGCCGCGCTTGCTCCGTTGCGCTCGTGCCAGCCCCTCGGTGTAGGTCGCGACGTGGAACGGCCTCACGCCGGCGAGGTCGCGCAGTCTCCTTGCTCTCGCACCACTCGGTAAAGCGGCAAATCGTCTTGCAATAAGCCGGGCGCGTATGGATGCTCGCGGTGAAGAAATCAAAGAAATGCTCGGACGCTTTTGCATGCGACTAGAACCAACGCCGGCGGCAGGGCGGAGAACGTGGCCAGGCCGCGCGGCACATTGGACGGGACGAGCTCCCACTCATGCGGCACCCCCTCTGGCCTTTGCGCGGGCATCGACAATGCGGAGCAGGTGATTGGCCAGGAGAATAATTTCGATGGCCTCAACGGGATCGTTGAGGCCTACGTCCCGGTGAGAATGTGGATTCTTGTATGAGCCGATGGCGCCGGCGAAGAGTTCCATACGCGCGACTTGCTCGCCGCGTTCCGCGTTCAGATCAGTAAGCGGTCCTTTGTCCAACGAGAACGCCTTCTTTATTAGGTCTACACCGATCAGGCTGTTGCCGAGACCTGACGCCTCGCGCACCGAAACTTCAACGGCTCTCATGGCCTGGAAAGCGGCCACATCGAAGTCACTGCGCATAAACGCCATCCAGACTTTTCCTGAAATTTTGGGATGAAGGATGTCCTTTGGCAACATTCGGGCGACTGCGTATTGAGCGAATTCAGACTCGTTCTCGAATCGCTTGGCGCGACGGCTGAGACGATACCAGCCGTCCTGCCCGGTAAGCGCACGCACGATCAGCCCTTGCGCCTCAAGCCACGCCCAGGCCTCGGATAACGCCAGACCCACATCGTCCTGGAGACGTTGAGGATAAGGGGGCTCTTGAGTGGGTGAGAGCCGCTGCCACAACTCAAGCCTCAGATTTGAAGGGTTGAATTTGTCGTTCTGGAACCTTCTCTGGCGAATGAGAAAGAGGAGCTTGGCGGCGAGCTCCTCCGGCTCGAGGGCGATGAGGACTTCGACATCCGGTATGGCGCGAGTGAGTTCGAACATTAACTTCCTAGAAGCGCATGATAACGTCCTTTATCATACGTCATGGGAGGGACATTTCTGCCAGACACTGACGGTTTGTCCTCGACGCCCCTATAGGGTGCCAGCACCACCCGCGCATCATTCCAAATTTCGAATAGCTGAAGGCGTAGCGCAGAGTTTCGCATCCCAGAAACCCTGCCGCTTTCCGTGGTTCCCGAACGAAAAACCGCAGAGTTTGAAATGCACAAACTCTGCGCTACCCGGCTCTCAGATTGGGGGAGATTGCAGCGCAGCGTTCGTAGTATAACGCTGCGGTTTTTCGCAACACCGGGACAAACCGCAGGGTCGAGGGGCGGACCCTGCGCTACAAACCACGAGCAAGACGGGCGGGACCTCCCCCGGCCGCTCACAGTCACCCCCCGCGAACGCGGAGACCCACGCTGGGATTGTCTTTTGCCCTTCCTGGATTCCTGCTTTGTGGGTTTCCCGGCGAGTTGGGACAAGAGCAGCTGCCAGGAAAATAGTGGGTAGCGCAGACTTTCGTTCTTCAGAAAGTCTGCAGCTTTTGTAGCGGGATTCACTCGCGAGCGGCAGAGCTTCCCCCAAGGCGGGAAACTCTGCGCCGGCCACTAGCTTACTTCGGAACTGATGGCGTTAATCCCCACCGGAGTTTCGGCCTCGTAAGGCGCGGGCGGCGGGCCAGCCGGCAAAGCATCCAGTTCAGCCCGCAGTCGCGCCTCAAGCTGGCTGAGGCGCGCGTCGATTTGGCGCTGCTTCTGATTTTTGCGAGCGAGGTCTTCGCGGTAGCGCTTGAGGAAGTAGCCGATGGTTTCCACTCGAATTTTGATGGAACCGGTGGGCTTATTCTCGTCGATGTCCTTGAACGAGAAGTAAGGCGTGCCTGACTTGGTGACCGTCTCCTCGACCACCGAGTAGATGGGCGCGTCGTGGCCGCACTTGAAGCTGGAAAGCTCGAGCGCCACGAGGTTGGGGTGCCGGGCGGTATACTTCGCCGCCCAAACTTTCTGCGAGGTGTTTTCGCTGTAGCTGTTCTTCCAAACGTCGCGGATGTCCATGGGATCTTCGATAGCGCCAGCCTTGATGTCCTCTTCGAACAAGGAAAGGAGAATATCCTGGTCGATGGGCAGCGACTGGAGTGTGAGCACCGGATAGCCGATCTTCTGGAACTCCTCCAAAATCTCATGATTGATTCCCGGGTCGTTGTGGTAGGGGCGGCCGAGCACGACGATGCCGATGCGGTCTTCAGCTTCCAGTTCCTTCAGGATATCGCGGCCCTGGGCGCGCAGAATGCCGTCCATGAATTTATCCTGAGCCTTGCAGCCTTCCGCAACCGCCCGGAGATTCTCTTCCATGGAAAGCCCCAAAATATCTGCGAACTGGTCATAGAGCTGTTTTGCCAAAAGCGACGGCTTGCCGGGATTAACAAAGGTATCAAGGTACAGGATGTTGTTCTGCGCAAACAGGTCGCCTTCCTTGATGAAAGCTGCCTTGACCGCTTCCGGCGTGGTCGCTACCGTGGGGCAAGAGCGATGTCCTTGCACGAACTTCAGGTCGCTCGGCATATCATCGATCATCGGGCAGAAGATGATATCCAGAGGCTTCTTTTTGTGATGCACGTACAGCAAATTGTGCACGTGCGGAATGCCGACCTTTGAGGGAAAACACGGGTCGATCGCGCCGCGCTTTGCGCCCTCTTTGTAAAGCTGTTCGCTCGTATAGTCGGAGTAAACGATGTTCTCCGCCGGGATGCCCAGCGCCTCGAAATAGGCGCTGAATATCGGCATCACAGAATACATATTCAAAATGCGCGGAACGCCGATCCGCAGATCCTTCCGCCGCTTCATGAGCTCCACGCGGCGTTTCTGGCCGGCTGTCAAAGCGAACTTGGGCAGCGGATCGGCCACGGAAGGCGGTTCATAGGAACGGAAGGCGTAGCGCGCCCCAACTTCAGCCATATTGGGGTTCTTCTTCTTCATGGCGTCGAGGCCGCTCTTGATGCCGCGCATGTCGGCCACGTCTTCAACGAGTCCTTTTTCGCAGCTATTGCCGACGATCAGGCGCTTCACGTCCTTTAGTATGGGAATCTTGGTCTTTTTCGCGGATTCATCGGCTCCCGCGATCTTCACGTCAATGAACGTTCGCAGGCATTTATTCTTGCAGAAAAAGCAGCGCGTTCCTTCGTTGCGATGGGTCACGTAGGTAATCTGCTCCACCGCCTCGAAGCCTATAAAGCTGGTTTTCTGGCCAAGATTGTAAAGGCGCCGCGATTCGAGCGCGGCGCCGATGGCGCCGGACTCTCCGCAGTGCTCGTGGACGGTGACGTTCGGTTTGCCGCCCTTGTCCTTAAAGCGTGATTCGATAAAATCCACCTGGGCTTTCACAGCCGCCAAATTGTGCTGCGTGCCGCCCTGCAAGATAAAGGTCTTGCCTAAGGAAGCCAGGTTTGGGATCTGAGAGACGTAAAGCCAGATGTTCTTCGGCAGAACGTTGGCGAGCCCGGCCATAATCTCTTCCGGCTTCCAGCCTTGCCGTTGAAAGTCTACGATGTCTGACTGCATGAAAACCGCGCAGCCGTAACCGAACATCGGCATGGCCTTGGCGCTGAAAGCTAAATCCGCGTATTCCATCACGTCATGGCCGAAACCCGCGCATGTGGATTGCAAGAAGTACCCGTTGCCCGCCGAACACTGCGTGTTCAGCTTGAAATCTTTCACGCGTCCATTCTGCAGGATGATCAGCTTGATGTCCTGGCCGCCCACGTCGCAGATCACGTCAGCATTGGGATAAAAGTGCAAGGCGGCTTCTGTGTGCGCCACCGTTTCGACGATGGCGACGTCGGCTTGAAGCACGTCTTTCAGGATGTCCTTGGCGTAACCCGTGCTGCCGATGCCCAGCAGCTCGAGCGTGGCGTTCTGGGCTTCAACTTGCTTGCGCAAATTTGAGAACATTTCCATGGCGTCTTCGAGCGGATTGCCCTTGGAAAGCTGGTAGCATTTCACCATCACTTCGCCCTGCTCGCTCAGCAAGACGGCTTTGGTGGATGTGGAGCCGCCGTCGATTCCCATGAAGGCTTGTACGTGCTCGCCGGGCTTAAACGTTTTGGGGATGAACTTCTTCGGCTTATACGTTTCCTTGAAGGCTGCGAGCTCGCCTTCGGTCTTGTAGAGCCCGCCCGATCCCCGCTTCTGTTTTTCCTCCGTCCGTCCCACATTGATATACCAATCGAGCTTCTCGAACCCCTGGTAGACGCCCACATCCGCGTCTTCGTCCATGCCGAAGCGGACACAGCCGATCGCCGCGAAATATTGGGCGTTCTCCGGGACTTTAATGAGTTCCTTCGGGTCCTTGCCCTCGGGCAGCGGTGTGTTGCGCTCTTCCCAAACCTTGGGAATGTTGTGCTGCCAGCAATCGCGCATCCCGGTGATGTAAGTGTTCGGACCTCCCAGCAGCAGCACCACCGGACGCAGCGTGTTGCCTCGCGTCAGAACCGCGAGGTTCTGCTGAATAATCGCTTCAAAAAGCGAGGCCATCATTTCATCGGGCGGCACGCCGCTCTTCTGCAGGCCGTTAATATCGGTCTCGGCGAAAACGCCGCACTTGCCCGCCACCGCATGCAGCTTCAACCCGTAATAGCCCATCTTGCAGAGCTGCTCTGCGGGAATGCGAAGCTTGGCGTTGATTTTATCAATGACGGCGCCCGTGCCTCCGGCGCACTTGTCATTCATGGAAGGGATTTTCTTTTTGCGGCCGGTTTCCGGGTCCTCTTTGAAGATGATGATCTTGGCGTCCTGGCCGCCCAACTCGACGACCGAACCGCACTCCGGGTAAAGGTGCTCGACCGCAAGGGACACCGCGTTGACTTCCTGAACGAACTTCGCGCCGATGCGTGGAGCAATTCCGCTGCCGCCGCTGCCGGTGATAAAAATGCGTGTTTCACCCGCTTTGATTCCGGTGTCGGCCTCCATGCGCTTCAGGAACTCAAGCACCTTTTCCGGCTGCTTCGTGTCGTGGCGCTGATAGTCGCTCCAGACAATGTTCTGATTAGTTAGATCCATCACCACAGACTTCACGGTGGTCGAGCCGACATCTAAACCAACCATCAGGTTTTGAGGACTGGGAATGTTCATGATCCCTCGCTTTTCAGAGCTATCTGCAGATCACTGCTTTGGCAGCCATGGCACGAACAGAGCGCCGTGGCTATTCGTCCTTACGGCTGTGCTAATGGCCTGCGGCCATTTTCGCGAACATTTCTTTTGCTCGCTTCTCAATTTCCTTATCAGAAAGGTCTTCCTTGTGGGTTGCTACCGACCACCGGTGCCCGAACGGGTCTTTGACCTGGCCGTAACGGTCGCCCCAGAATGCGTCCATCATCGGCATGGTCGCGGTAGCGCCGGCAGCGATGGTGCGATTGAACGTCTCATCCGCGTTTTCCACGTATATGTGAATCGTGACGGTGCTGCCGCCCAAAGTTTCAGGCGAGACGCAATGGGCTGCATCCGGAGACTCATCGTTCAGCATCAGCATGGAGTCGCCAATCTGAAGGCTGGCGTTGATGACCTTGCCGTTCGGGGTAGAATGCACGCTCTTGATCTGAGCGCCAAAAGCCTGTTTGTAAAAATCAATCGCGCGCTTTGCATCTCTCACCGCAAGGTAAGGAGTGAGAGTGTGAAAACCTTCTGGAATGGGCTTGGCTTTTCCCCACATGGTTTATCCTGCCTCGAACGTTACCCCGCTCACCGCAGGCAGGGAAGTCTACCGAGAGGTGCTGCGAGCATGTAGCGCAGACGATTGCTTCCCGGAAGCCCTGTGGTTTTTCCCCATCTACAAGCTGCAGCGCTATAGCGTCTAAACCGCGACCGTTTCCCGCATTTCGGCCTTCATGCGTTCGGCGGCATGCAAAACGAAATTCGCGGCCACACCGACCACTCCCTTGTGGTGTCCGAACTTATACATCGGGCGCTGCATCTCAGGGTGGTCATTGACAAATTCCTGAATCTCTTCGAGCGCATAGCCCGTGCTGGCAAGCGCCTCTTTCATCTCATTCTTGGAGCGAACCTTGGCCTCGCCAAGCGCCATCTGCACGCGGCTATGCGCATTCACGTCGCCTTCGCCGGAGGTTTCGATGGGAAGGAAGATCATGTCCTTGTATTGCGAGACGACGGCTGATTGCGCGCCGTCTGACTGCGTAGATGGCATGCAGCCGAAGGGTTTGAGACTCAGCACCATGTGACAAAGGTCTTTGTTCGAGTAATAGATGTTTTTGGCTACTTCCAGATGGCCTTCGCCGCCGCCGGCGCGCGAGTTATAGAACGGATGGCCGAGCCGCTGCATTTCATATTGGTCGGTCAGATGATGGGCGAGTGAGCCGAGCGCTGCGATCAGGCGATTGTACTCTCGCTTGAAAATCACTTCAGCGAAGCCCAGTTTGGCAAGCTTCTGCTTTGTATTCAGGTTGCTGCCAAACACTTTGGCGAGGTTCCACTTGGGTACATTGCCGGCGATCAGATCCAGCCCCTGCTCGTCCTTAATTTTCTGCTTGGCCTGATGGATCATGTACATGATCCACGTGCCGATGGGCTCGACGAGCACTTGCGCGCCTTCCTTTTCCAGGAACCTGAACATGTTGAAGTTCCCGTCGCCTTCGGTGGTTTGCGCCCAGAACTCGCCGGTGACCTTCACGAGCGGCTTTACGCGGGTGCGGTCGATGGGAATAGCGTTCATGCGGTCGCGGACTTCCTCCAGCGCTACGGTGTAATCATCGCCGTAAAGTTGGTTCAGGAACTTGCCCAGTAGCTCGGCCGTGCCTGAGAACGAGGTGTTCTTCAGCATCGAGCCTATCTTGCCTTCGAGCGTGTAGGGACGCTTGCGGCGCATCACTTCCTGCAGGAGGTCCATGCACTCATCGAGCACGCGATCAGTTTCCCCTGCGTTCACTTCGTAGGGGCGGATCTGATAGGCCACGTCGTTCATCACGTCGCCGATGTTGAGCGCGTTCAAGATGCCCAGGAAGAAGTCGAGGTTCATCTCGAGGCCGGCGGCAGCCTCGGCCTGATTCAATCCGCCACCCTGCTGAAAGAGCAGCACGCGGAATCCATCAAAACCGGCATTCCGCAAGGCCAGGCGGTACTCAGCCTCGTACATGCCGAAGCGGCACGGCCCGCAGGCGCCCGCGGTGAAGAAGACGTAGCGGTCGATGATTTCTTTCTTGCTCAGCCCCTTTTCTTCGAGGCTCTGAACGTACTCAACCAGGTTTCCAACGGTAAAGTAGGTGGGATTGCACTGGCCGTTGTTGCCGTATTCCTTGCCCAGTTGGAACGCCTTCTTGTTGGGCACCGGCAGCGCCTCGCATTTATAACCCAGGCTTTCGAGCGCGCCGTGCACCAGCTTCTCATGCTTCCAGGTGAGGCCGCCGAACAGGATGGTCGTCTTGTCCCGCTGCGACCGGGTAAAAGTGTTCTCCACCGGACGCTGGAAGCGCTCGGTGGCGCGCCTCTCGATTCCCGCCTCTTGCTCAAGCCGTATCCGTTCCTCTTCGAGACGCTGGCGGATGAAATCTTCTTTCGAGCCGGTCTGAACTGGCCCGCTTGCCTGCGGTGGATTTGAGAATGGTGTTGCGCTCATGACTCACCTCGATTCAGGAATTTGTCCGCGCGCCGTCTGCTGCGAAATTGTTGGGCGTGAGCCTGACGCCGGACCAAGGGCTGATAACACGCCGATTATTGAATAGGTTAGGCGCAGAAAGAAACGGAAGGCATCGAACGGTCGATATCCGAGACCCAAATGGGCATCCGCGCATCAGGCGGGCGAGTCGGGTCTCGAGGTTTTTCGCGACTTTTGTGATTGCGGCACGAGCGTTTGGATGGCCGGACCTAAATTGACGGCTGTGAACAGCCCGTTTCCAGCCGCGATCACTCAATTTTTGAATGTCTGGCTCCGTTCGATTCGCTGATCTCCCCACTCGCTTGGCCGTTTGCGCGTTCGGAGCCCATTTACCTTGACTGTTCGGTACAGTTTTCATAGTCTCAAAACTGGGTTTCATTCAGCCTTGCTCAGCCCGGCAGAAAACAAAGGAATTATCGTTTCTTGACCTTTTTGTATAGTTAGCGCTAATCTGATAGTGAAGCTCATTGAGCAGCGCTCAAGAGGCTGGCGGAATGGTTCACGGCTGAGCAGCCGTCCGCGAAGGAGAAAAGAACGTATGAGCACGGAAGTCAGCACGATCGAGCAGCTCGCAAATAAGGAGTACAAGTTCGGTTTTGTTACCGACATCGAGGAAGACAAGGTCCCTGTCGGCTTGAACGAGGACGTGGTCCGCCTGATCTCGGCCAAAAAGAATGAGCCGGAATTCATGTTGGAATGGCGGCTGAAGGCATACCGGCTGTGGCTGACGATGAAGGAGCCGACCTGGGCTAACGTGCATTATCCGCCTATTGATTATCAAGCGGCCTGCTATTATTCGGCCCCAAAGGCCAAAAAGGATGGGCCCAAGAGCCTGGATGAAGTTGATCCAAAACTGCTTGAGACCTACGAAAAGCTCGGAATCCCGCTCCGCGAGCGGGAGCTGCTGGCGGGCGTCGCGGTGGACGCGGTGTTTGACAGCGTTTCGGTAGCGACCACCTATCGCGAAAAGCTGGCCCAGCTGGGCATCATCTTCTGTTCAATGTCCGAGGCTGTTCAGAAGCATCCCGAACTGGTGAAGAAGTACTTGGGCTCTGTGGTGCCCTATACGGATAACTTCTTCGCAACGCTGAATTCAGCGGTTTTTAGTGACGGCTCGTTCGCATACATTCCAAAAGGCGTCCGGTGCCCGATGGAGCTTTCCACCTACTTCCGCATCAACGCCAAGGATACGGGCCAGTTTGAACGCACGCTCATCATTGCCGATGAAGGCGCGTTCGTCAGCTATCTTGAAGGCTGCACGGCGCCTATGCGCGACACCAACCAATTGCATGCGGCGGTTGTGTAGTTGGTGGCGCTCGACGACGCGCAGATCAAATACAGCACGGTGCAGAACTGGTACCCGGGCGACGCCGAGGGCAAAGGCGGCATCTACAACTTCGTCACCAAGCGCGGCGCCTGCCGCGGCGCGCGGGCGAAGATCTCATGGACTCAGGTCGAAACCGGCTCAGCGATAACCTGGAAGTATCCGAGCTGCATCCTTGAAGGCGAGAATTCGGTCGGCGAGTTCTACTCAGTCGCGATCACAAACAACTTTCAGCAAGCTGATACCGGCACCAAAATGATCCACCTCGGCCGCAACACGCGTTCGACTATCATTTCGAAAGGCATCTCAGCCGGCCGCGGCCAAAACACCTATCGCGGTTTGGTCCGCATCCAGCCGAAGGCCGAGAACGCACGCAACTACACGCAGTGCGATAGCTTGCTGATCGGCGATACGTGCGGCGCACACACCGTGCCCTATATCGCGGCGCGCAATCCGACGGCGCGCGTCGAGCACGAGGCGACAACCTCAAAGATCAGCGACGAGCAGATGTTCTATTGCCAGCAGCGCGGCCTATCGAAGGAGGATGCGCTGTCGCTGATCGTCAACGGTTTTTGCCGCGAAGTGCTGAAGGAGCTGCCGATGGAGTTCGCGGTCGAGGCGCAGAAATTGCTGGCGGTGAGCCTCGAAGGCAGCGTGGGTTGATTATGCTTGAAATTAGGAATTTGCACGCACGGATCACCGACGGCCGTGAGATCCTCAAAGGGGTCGATCTCACGGTGAAGGCTGGCGAGGTACACGCCATCATGGGACCGAACGGCTCGGGCAAGAGCACGCTTGCCGGTGTGCTGTCGGGCAAGCCAGGCTACGAGGTTACCGAGGGCCACGTTCGGTTCCAGGGACGCGATCTGCTGGCGATGGCGGCGGATGCGCGCGCGCGCGAAGGCGTGTTCCTGGCGTTCCAGTATCCGGTCGAGATTCCGGGCGTGAACAACATGTATTTCTTGCGTGCGGCGCTCAATGC
>JBOGJZ010000465.1:0-3884 GCA_050745645.1 Terriglobia bacterium
CCCCTCTCTGGAGCCGCTTCTGGCGCCTGCCCCGATGCAATCGGGGAAGCGCTGAAAGCCCGCCGCACCAACCGCAGTTTTCACAGAGTCTCATAAGACTGTCTCTCCATGCCGGCCTTCAACCAACTGGCAATTAAGGTCATGGCAGGCTACAATTTCATCACTTAATGCGATGCCAGAAATCAAGACGGAGCGCCCACTATCAGCGATTGCGTCGAGCGGCAGCCTCAGGATCATTGCTGTTGCTATCATCCTGATCTGCGTCTATTACGCCAGCTCAGTTCTCATAACTCTGGTTTGCTCGATCCTCGCCGCCTTCGTACTCGAGCCCGGCGTGCGGTTCTTAGAACGCATTCGTGTCCCGCGCTGGCTGGGGGCGCTGACCATGGTCCTGGCGGCGCTGGCCTTGATTTATCTTTTATTCTATGCGGTCTACAATAGCGCCTCCGGTCTCGTGGGTCAGCTACCGGCGCTGACTCAAAGAATCAGGGAAATCGTGGATCATTTCCAAGCCGTTGTTACCCATTTGCGGCAAAGCGCGTCGCTGGGCGCTTCTTCTCCGGAGAATGCGGTTCCTGCGGTGCGCTTGCAGCAGCAGTCCGGCTGGGCGCACTTCCTCCTGCACGGAATCGGCTCTGTGTATTCGTTCACCGTGACGGTGATGTTCATCCCCTTTCTGATTTTCTTCATGCTCACATCGAAGAACCACCTCTATTGGGCCACTGTGAATCTGTTCCCATTGGAGCGCCGCCAGCATGCCGAGGACACTCTGATAGCGATGGGCCAGATGATCCGGCGGTACGTGCTGGGAAATCTACTTGTGGCCTTGATATCGATGGCGCTGATCACCCCTGCGTTTCTGCTGATTCACCTGCCGTACGCTGTGCTCCTTGGAGGCATAGCGGCATTGCTCAACCTGATCCCCTATATCGGCGTGCCTCTGGCGATTTTGCCTCCACTCCTGGTGTCTCTTGTCCACTCGAGCAACGCGACGCCGATTATCATCATCGCGGTAACCGTCTCGGTGGTTCACTTCATCGCATTGAACATTCTCACTCCAAAGATTGTGGGCAGCCGCGTCAGGCTCAATGCGCTATCGGTTACCATAGCCATGATGTTCTGGGGGTGGCTGTGGGGCGCGATGGGTTTGGTGCTCGCCGTACCGATTACAGCAGGGCTGAAGGTAGTGTGCGACAACGTTCCCAGCCTTAAGGCAGTTGGCCATTGGCTGGGTGAAGATGATTGAGATCATATGAATCGAGAGCGTCCTTGCAGCAAGAGCACCGGCTCGGCGGAGAGACGTCGAACATGGGCTTGATTCAAGTGGATGATTACTCGCTCAGCGGCTGGCGGGAACCGATACGTTCCGAAGGACGGGCGCGATGGTACTGTGAGCGCCTGGAAGACGGGGAAATCCTCGTTTTCTCCTCGCCGCCTTTTGAGCTTGCTGCAGATGACCGGGCGCTTCTGCTCGGCGCGCGCCAGGTGAACACTGCGCATCACAAAAATATCTCTTACAAGCCCAGCCGCGACCGCGTGAGCGGCCTTAGCCGGGACGCCGCTGCTGAGCGGGACTTGCGTCGGGTGATGCGCTCTTATTCGCAGGGTGTCGTAAATTTCCTGAGCCATTTCCTGACACCTTATGCCGGACGGTGGCGCGTTGACTTCGCAAGCTTCCGTCCGCTTGAAGAAGAAGGCAGAGACCTTCCGGTGCGCATGCGGAACGATCTGCTTCACGTGGACTCTTTCCCTACGCGCCCATCAAACGGCGACCGCATTCTACGCGTCTTCACTAACCTGCATCCCAGCCGCGCGCGTGTATGGCTGACAGGCGAGCCGTTTCCGGTTTTGGCGGCCCGCTATGGCGAGGCTGCCGGTATTCCGAAGTTGGCCGGTAAATTTCGCTCGCCGTGGCGCCCTGCCCGGCGATCTCTTCTTCGATTTGGCCGCCGGCTGGGAGTTCCGGTCATAGACCGGCCACTTTATGACGAATTCATGCTCGGTTTTCATCATTACCTCAAGACGAATTCCGAATTCCAGCGTGAATCCCAGAAATCGAAGTGGGAGTTCCCGCCAGGTTCCACCTGGATGGTGTTTACCGACGGGGTTCCCCATGCTGTGCTTTCCGGCCGGTTCGCCCTCGAGCAGACCTTCATCATCCACCGCGACGCGCTGCTCGCTCCGCAGAAAGCGCCATATAACGTTTTGCAGAATTTGGCTGGAGTTCTGGTGACCGACTGATTCGCATTGCAAAGTCATAAATCTTTGTTCATGACAAATTATTTCAGGGATACATCGTGAGGAATTAGTGTGGGGACGCGTCTTGGCGTGCCCGAGGGCCAGCTATATTCTCGGGCGTAGCTTCCCCGGCGGGCCGTTTGATCTGACCTTCGACGTGATGTTCAAGGACCGCGAGAGCTTCGAGCGCGTGCGAAAGAGCGGACGGCTCTCTGCGGAAACGGCCTCCCGCTTGTATTGCGTACCGCTTGAGAAGGTCCGTTTTTTCGTACTAGACGATTTGCTGGCCATTAAGTTTTCCATCCCCCGTCCCGTCTTTTCAGGCGACGTGGACGATACCGACGCGTACGGAGGCCAGTTCCACGGCCCGCTGACCACGCTGGTCATAGACTAGCTTGCCGGCTCCCAAAACGGCGGGGGATCATGCGTTCGTAGCGCCACGATCTTGCCTGCCGGGACGGCGGCGCTACCCGGCAAAGCCGATTGCAAGAAGGTATTCCTTCGGGGCCGAAGGGCCACTCGGCAAGCGGTTAGAAGAAAGATCCACATCGATTTTGGGCGTTGCGAGGCGATGCCATAAGTGATAGCATCCCTGCCGTGGGAAACCTGGAGTTAGGAGAGGATTCACATGAGGATCAAGCTGGTTTTTGCCGTTCTCTGCACAGCGTTAGCGCTCTCGTTGCAGGCTCAAGCTGCGCGCCCGTCACTCAGCATTCAGACTTCGGCGGGTGTGGTCAAGATCACGCCGATTTATCACGCCTCCGCGCTCATCCAGGCCGGCGGCAAAAATATCTATATTGATCCTGCAAGACCTATGCCGCGGCCCCAGCCCGCGCCCGCCCGCTCGTACTTTACCGGATTGCCGGCTGCGGACCTCATCCTTATTACACACGCCCACGCCGACCACATGGATCCAGTCATCATCGCCAAGCTAAGCAAGCCGGGGACCGAAATCATCGCGCCCGCATCAGTGGCGAAAACGGTTACCTCTGCCAAAGTGATCTCGAACGGGCAGACGACAACGTGGGGCGCATGGACGATCCATGCCGTCCCCATGTACAACCTAAAGCGCGGCCCCGCGCCCGGCAAGCTCTATCATCCTAAGGGATGGGGCAACGGCTACGTGCTCACTTATGGCGGCAAGCGCATCTACTTTTCTGGCGACACGGAGAACACCCCTGAAATGCGCGCGCTAAAAAACATCGACGTGGCGTTCGTATGCATGAATCTGCCTTACACCATGACGCCCGGCGAGGCAGCCGCTGCCGTCAAGGCGTTCCACCCGAAGATGGTGATTCCGTACCATTACAAAGGTTCCGACCTGAACGTCTTCAAAAGGGATTTGGAGGGTACCGGGATCGACGTCCGCATCTTCAACTGGTATCCCAAACAACCCTAAACGCGTGGCCCGAAGACGCTCGCCAGCATCATCTAACAGTTTGTTGAAAAACGTTCCGCCCCTGTCATTCTGAGCGAAGCGAAGAATCTGCTTTTGCTATTTTGAAGGACTTGCGGGATCCTTCCCTCGCTTTGCTCAGGACCGCCTTCGGCTCCTCAGGATGACAGCCTGCATTATTCATGAAAGGGTTAGCGTCTGCGGAAGGGCGGGGTTTTAACCCCGCCGAAAACGCGGACTTCTTCCACTT
>JBOGJZ010000466.1:0-3245 GCA_050745645.1 Terriglobia bacterium
GTCATTCTGAGCGGAGCGAAGAATCGAATCGGCTCAGCATGACAGCTTCCGGAAATCTCGCTAAAAAACAAGAAATCATTACCCTGCACTGCAGCGCACGTTTTTTCAGCGCTGCATTACACCTGCACTGTTCCTGGCCTTGATGGAACGGCCTGCACGCGGCGGGCGAAGCCCAGAGCTTCAGAGAGTCCGGCAGCCGCCTTGACCACGGAATCTATCGCAATCTCCATCCGGGCACGGCCCAATCTGCTAACCGGGCCGGCAATGCCAATGGCCGCCGCCAGCTCGCCTCCACGATCCCTGGCCGGAGCTGCTACACATTTGAGCCCTTTCTCGAATTCCTCGTTGTCGATTGCGTAACCACGCAGCCGTATCTTCCGGAGTTCAGCTTTGAGCTTCTCCGCTTGAATGATGGTATTCGCAGTTCTGCTCTCAAACTTCCGGGCCAATAAGTATTTGTCCAGGTCTTCTTCAGGAAGAAAAGCCAGCAGCGCTTTCCCCAGCGAGGTGCAGTAAGCAGGAACGTTGCGGCCAATCGTCGCCGGCGTGAGAGTATGCCAACTCTGCTCGTGAGCCAGAGAAATCACCTGGCCCTCGCACAAGATGCCGAGGTGCGCTGTCTCTCCCGTCTCCGAGACAAGCTGCTGCAAGAAAGGCCGGCAGGCCCGCGTGACATCCATTTCCGCCACCGCACTGCATTCCAATTCGAGGGGCTTGGATCCCAGGCGGAACCTCCCATTGACCGGCTCCCGGCGAACATAGCGGTGGCGCTCGAGAACCATAAGAATCCGGTGAACAGTGCTCTTGGGAACCTTTAAGCTCCGGCTCAAATCCGCAAGTTGACAACCCTGCTGAGAGTCCGAAAGAAAATCCAGAATTTGGAATGCCCGGTCCAGTACGTTGATGTGGTAAGCGTACCTCGGCGCCGGCCTGTTCGCTGAATTTGCCGGCTTCGCGCTGTCTCGCATTGTGGTACTACGTCCCATTGTGAATTTAGTAGCGTTTTATCATTGCAGGGTTTGTTCTGTCAAGTGTAGCGGCGTTCTGGTAGTGTCTCAGTTTGAATGTAGAGGCGGCTTTATGCCGCCGCCTGGCGAGGTAAACTCGCCGCTACACCAATCAAACTGAGACACTACCGGCGTTCTTGCCATCCCCCAGTTTCCCGCCTGCGCCGAAGCGGAAAAAAAGTGTCTCAGGCGTCTCATGGGTCTCCTTCTGCGCTGTCCGGCCTGCTATGCTGAAGCCGCTATGGACACCCCTGATTGCAATCGACGCTTCCGTTTATGCCGATCCCCGAAGCTCACCCCGGCGCGCCCGGCGTGGCAAGTCTGGTGCTACCAGTGGAAGGCGGTGGGGGGAGTCAAAATGAACCCAGCAAGTGCTGGAAACTCAGGCAGTTCTGAAAATAATACGCGATCCCCGATTTGGATTCGAGCGAACGCGAGAGGCCGCGAGCTGAAGTTTGTCTTAGGGCGGCGCCGGAGGCGCTGTCTCACTGCCCGGGCAATTCCGTTCTGGAGCCTCGCCGGCCTCTATCAGGTTGCTGAAAAACTCGTTCAGATTGTCATTCCGAGGAGCGTGTAGCGCAGAGTTTCGTATTTCAGAAACTCTGCGGTAGTTGCCCGTTTTTCAAGTGAAAAGCCGCAGAGTTAAAGAATAACTCTGCGCTTGTATCTTGGTTTTTTTGTCCTTGGTTTGTCGATTTTGAACTGTACTTTGGATTGCTGAGGACCTGCCGGAGTTCGAAGACAACTACTGCCTGTCAACGACAGGGAAGAATTCAAAGTAGCCCACTACCCACAATTCCTTCCCGGTTGAATCAACCGTTCATTGAGTTGCCTGTTGCGCTCTCCTATAATGAAGGACATGGAACGACCAACAACTCTGGGAGAACTCAGGAAAACAAATTGGCAAGGGTTGAGCGTGAAAAACGAGATGCGCGCCAACCTGATTCGCAAGTTGAAGTCTGGAGAGCCGGTATTTCCAGGCATCATCGGATTTGACGATACTGTCATTCCACAGATCGAAAACGCCATCCTCTCGCGGCATAATTTCATTCTGTTAGGCCTGCGGGGCCAAGCCAAGAGCCGCATTTTACGGGCGCTTGCCGGGCTCCTGGAAGATGAAATTCCTTATATCGCCGGTTGCGAGATTCACGATCATCCGCTCGAGCCCATCTGCCGCGCCTGCAAGGAATTAGTGCGGGAGCGCGGCGACAGCACGCCGCTTGAATACCTGCCTCGCGCCGCGCGTTACGTCGAAAAGCTGGCCACGCCCGACGTCACCATCGCCGACATGATCGGCGATCTTGATCCCATCAAAGCTGCTCGCGGCGGCCACGCCCTCTCGAGCGAATTCACCATCCATTACGGCCTGTTGCCCCGCGCCAACCGCGGCATCTTCGCGATCAATGAGCTGCCGGACCTTGCCGGCAAAATTCAGGTGGGTCTGTTCAACATCATGCAGGAGGGTGACGTTCAGATTAAAGGTTATCCGGTCCGCCTGCCGCTGGATGTGGCGCTGGTATTTACGGCCAATCCCGAAGACTACACGGCGCGCGGCAAGATCATTACGCCGCTCAAGGACCGCATCGGCTCCGAAGTCCGCACCCACTACCCGCAGACGCTCGAGCACGCGATGGCCATCACCGCCCAGGAAGCCTGGATTCAGCGCGACGGCCGCCTGCGCACCGCGATCCCGGCGTTTATCCCCGAAGTTGTGGAGAGCATCGCGTTTGAGGCGCGCCAGGAAAAGAAGATCGATAAGCGGAGCGGCGTGAGCCAGCGCATGCCCATTACCTGCCTGGAAGACGTGATCTCGAACGCCGAGCGCCGCGCGCTCACGAACCACGAGAGCCTTGTCGCGCCGAGGCTCTCAGACATTTATGCCGCTATTCCCTCGCTCACAGGAAAATTCGAGCTCGAATACGAAGGCGAGTTGCGCGGCGCCGAACCGGTGGCCCGCGAAATCATCCGCCAGGCTACTGCCCGCGCCTTTCGGAAGTATTTTGACGGCGTGCCCATGCACGGCATCGTCCGATGGTTCGAGATGGGCGGCAACCTCAAGGTGGCAGACGGCGCCCCCGTCGATCAGCTCTTTCCGGAATTCAAGAAAATCCAGGGATTGCTTGAAAGCGTCGAGCGTCTCGGCATCAAGCCGAAGGATGATAAGGCTCTTCAGGTGGCAGGGGCCGAGTTTGTGCTGGAAGGTCTTTACGCGCTCAAAAAGATCAGCCGCAACGAGGA
>JBOGJZ010000467.1:0-6836 GCA_050745645.1 Terriglobia bacterium
CTGCCGGAAGAGAAGCGCTACCGGCCAACTCTCTCGCGATTCGCGGACGCCGGTGTCGGCAAATCGAAATAAGATGAGCCTGCTCGCGCGTCTGGTTTACGCCACCCTGGAGTGGAAATGGCGGCGCCAGGCAACTGCGCCGGGACCCGCCAGTGTGGATCATTTGGAAATCGGACGGCGCGGCGAGAAGCTCGCTTATTGGTTCCTTCGGCGCAATGGGTACACCATGGTCGCCCGTAATCTGCGGCTGCGGTACGGCGTAGCAGAACTGGACCTCGTTGGTTGGGATGGGGAAGTACTGGCGTTCATCGAGGTCAAAACGCGGACAAGCGAACAATTCGGCGCGCCCGAATCGGCCGTGAGTGCGATGCAGCAACAACGCATCGCATATGCCGCCCAATTCTACCTGCGGAGGCTGAAGCAAAAAGCGGTAAACTATCGCTTTGATATAGTCAGCGTCACTTGGCAACCAAAAGAAGGATACCAGCTGAAGATCATTAAAGACGCCTTCAAGGGCTCCGGTTAGCAGGGTGCGGAAGTATTTCGAGCTGTCTTGCTGAACCCTTTCCCTGTCATTCTGAGTGCAGCAAAGATAAACCTCTGCCGGCTCAGGACAGGCTCAGCAAAGCGTCTGGTTTTCGATTTGAAAATAGAAGAAATAGACGCTTCGATCAGAACTATAATTTATAATTCTTAATAGTTAGCCGGTTCCGGAGAGCAAAAGGAGGAAATTCCATTGCCTGAGCTGAGAAAAGATCCCGTTATGGGTGCATGGGTAATTATCGCCACGGACCGGGCCAAGCGACCTATGGATTTTGTGCGCGACAAGGTGGAGATTCGCGGCTCCGGGTTTTGCCCCTTCTGTTACAACAATGAGTCCAAGACCCCACCTGAAATCATGGCATATCGGGCTGACGGGAGTTCACGGGACACCCCGGGATGGTCGCTCCGCGTGGTGCCCAACAAATTTCCTGCGCTCCGTATCGAGGGCAACCTCGACCGTCAGGGTGAAGGCCTTTACGACAAGATGGAAGGAATCGGCGCGCACGAGGTGATCATCGAAACGCCCGATCATCGCAAGACTCTCGCCAATCTTTCGCCGCATGAGATCGAAGATGTGCTTTGGGCGTTCCGGGACCGAATCCTGGACCTGAAGAAAGACCGGCGCTTCAAATACGTTCTAATCTTCAAGAACCACGGCGAAGCGGCCGGCGCCTCGCTTGAGCATACGCATTCGCAATTAATCGCGCTGCCCATCGTACCCAAACGAGTGCTGGAAGAATTGGAAGGCGCCGCGGAGTACTATCGGTTCAAAGATCGCTGCATTTTCTGTGACATTATTCAGCAGGAAAAGGAGACAGACGTCCGAATGATCGCGGAGAGTGAATCCTTCGTCACCATAGCGCCGTTCGCTCCGCGTTTTCCGTTCGAGATGTGGATCCTGCCCAAAGTTCATCAGTCGGCGTTTGAAGAGTCGCTGAAGCCGGAGTTCGAGGAGTTTGCAATCGTGCTGAAAGACATGCTAACGCGTTTGGACCGAGTGTTGGAGCATCCGGCCTATAATTTTGTGATCCACACTTCCCCTCTTCCGAACAGCTCCAACGACCATTATCACTGGCATATGGAGATCATGCCCAAACTGACCAAGCTGGCCGGCTTTGAGTGGGGCACAGGATTTTACATCAATCCCACGCCGCCCGAAGAATCGGCTAAGTTTCTACGGGAAGCGGCGGTTCCTGAGGCTGCCGCGCGCTGAAGCTTCCTTCTCGCCTTCGCCGCGAAAATTCCAATCGTAATCAGAGCCGGCGAAGTCCGGCGCGTCGCTAGCTCCACACCGGGTCACGGGAGCATCAAGGGTGACCGGCCTCCTGTGCACGTCTTGGCCGGACCGACTAAGGAGAAGCCATCATGGGATTTGCAACCGATGCCATTCACGCCGGCCAGGAGCCGGATCCTGCCACTGGCGCGATCATTGTCCCCATCTATCAAACCTCTACGTTTGTGCAGGAGGAACTGGGCAAAAATAAAGGCTACGAGTATGCGCGCACCGCGAACCCCACCCGCTCCGCGCTCGAGCGCAATCTTGCAGCGCTGGAAGCGGGAAAACACGGCTTCGCGTTCGCTTCCGGAATGGCCGCCATCAACGCGGTCATGAGCTTGCTCAAAAGCGGCGATCACGTGCTCGCGGGACGGAACCTCTACGGAGGAACGTTCCGCCTGTTCGAACGCGTGCTCAAGAATTTCGGACTCAGTTTCAGTTACGCTGACACCCGCCGGCTTGAGGAGGTAGAGCGGGCGCTTCATCCCAACACCCGCCTGCTTTACGTCGAAACGCCTACCAATCCGGTGATGGAAATTACGGACGTCACGGCCATCGCAAAGCTGGCGCACCAGCGCGGCGTCCTGCTGGCGGTAGACAACACATTCATGAGTCCCTTCTTGCAGCGGCCGCTTGAGATGGGCGCCGACATCGTCATCCATAGCACCACAAAGTATCTGAACGGGCACAGCGATGGAGTGGGCGGCGCGGTGATCCTGCAGAACGCGGAGCTTGCGGAACGGCTGAAATTCTTGCAAAACGCAGCAGGAGCCGTTCTGAGCCCGTTTGAATGCTGGCTAATCCTTCGCGGCGTTAAAACTCTTGCGGTGCGTATGCGGCAACACGACTCGAACGGCATGGCTGTGGCTCGCTACCTCGAGGGCCACCCCAAAGTCCGGAAAGTCCACTATCCCGGCCTTTCCTCGCATCCTCAGCACGAGCTTGCCCGGCGACAGATGAAGGGCTTTGGCGGCATGATTTCATTTGAGACCGGCTCGCTCGAAAATGCGCGGTCAGTTCTTCGCTCGGTGCGGCTGTGCTCGCTGGCGGAAAGCTTGGGTGGCGTCGAGACGCTTATCTCTCATCCTGCCACCATGACGCACGCCAGCGTCCCAGCTCTAGAGCGGGAGCGGCTGGGGATCACCGATGGGCTGGTACGAATCTCTGTAGGAATAGAGGACGTGGAAGATCTGATCGCTGATCTCGACCAAGCGCTCAGCAAAATCGAGTAGCAATAAGCATGGCGGCTGAAAACACGCTTGGCGCGGCGATCTGCGATCGCTGGCCTTTATTTTTCGCCGGCCTCGGCAGTCGCAGACCGCCGCGACAACTCAAAAATAGCAGTTGTCCCGCAGGCTCTTTATTCCCGTCTTCACGCTTCACCTACCGCTTCAAATGATCCGAATCGTGATGGTAATGTTGACAACGAGCGGTAAATCCGATTACTGTATCGGCCTCTTATGAAAGTGCTCGTGTTGGGTTCAGGTGGTCGTGAACATGCCCTTGTATGGAAGCTGCGCGAGAGCCAGCTCATGACGGAAATCTATTGTGCTCCGGGCAATGCCGGCATCGCCCAGGAGGCAGAGTGCTTCCCAGTAGACCTCGCAAATCCGGCGGCCATGCTGGAGCTTGCCACCACGGTGCATGCGGACCTTACGGTGGTAGGGCCGGAAGCCGCTTTGGCGGCGGGAGTCGTGGATGTTTTTGAGAAAGCGGGCCTCATGATTCTTGGTCCCAGCCGCGCGGCCACTCAATTTGAGAGCAGCAAAATTTTCGCGAAGCAATTCATGATGAAGTACGGCGTCCCAACTGCGCGCTTTGCCGTGGCGGAACGTTTCGAGCAGGCAATCCTTGCGCTTGATGCGTTTCCGCCTCCGGTAGTCATTAAGGCGGACGGACTGGCTGCCGGGAAAGGCGTGGTCGTAGCGAAAACGCGCGAAGAAACGGAAAAAGCGCTGGACCACTTCATGCGGCGCGGCCTTTTGGGCGCCGCCGGCTCAAGAGTGGTGATCGAGGAGAAGCTTAGCGGCGAGGAAGTCTCTTTCATCGTGCTCACCGACGGCCGTGGCCTGCTGGCGTTCCCTCCTTCTCAGGATCACAAGGCGCTACTGGAAAACGGCCAGGGCCCGAACACCGGAGGAATGGGCGCGTACAGCGATGATGCGATTTTGGACGAGAAAACCAGAGACGCCATTCGGGGCCGAATTGTGAATCCCACCCTCGCGGGTATGGCGGCCGACGGGATCGTATTTCGCGGATTCCTTTACTTCGGCCTTATGTTGACGGCGGAAGGACCAAAGCTTCTCGAGTACAACGTGCGGTTAGGCGACCCCGAGGCTCAGGCGTTGCTCATACGGTTGCGCTCCGACCTGCTGGAGTTGTTTGTGGCAACCACCGAAGGTACATTGAGCGCTCGCGATCCGCACTGGAGCCCAAATCCGGCTGTGTGCGTCGTGGCAGCTTCAAGAGGATATCCCGGCGCCCCGGAAACTGGAAAGCTCATTACCGGATACGACTTGGCCGAAACCGTGGGCGGAGTAAAGGTTTTCCACGCCGGCACTACCTTTAGAAATGATCAATTGCTCACCAGCAGCGGCCGCGTCCTGGGAGTCGCAGCCAGCGGCGAAGACTTGGAGGCTGCGATGCAGCGCGTTTATGCGGCGCTCAGCAAGATCCATTTCGAGGGCATGCAATACCGGCGCGACATTGGCGTCAGCGCACTGCGGCGCGGCGCGCGGTCAGCTCAGGACCGCGGCGTGACTGAAGGAAGCGCGCAATCCCTTGAGCCGCGCCGCTGCACCTGATGATTCCCATGGAGGCCGGGCGATTTCTTCTTTTTCACTGCGGTCTCGCTACTCAACCCGTTTTTCAGCGCAGCAGCCCGCTTTGGATGATCCGGAAGTGTGAGCTGACCACGAAAAGTCCGATCATGAGGCAGGCATTGTAGGTGACGTGTAGAACAAAACCCGGCGTTACTGACCCCGTCAATCCCCGCGCCAGCGAGAAGATCAGCCCTACCAGAAAGATAAGGACTACGTGTTCCCAGGCGCCCCAATACTCGGGCACGTGCAAGCCGGCGAATAGCACGGCCGTGATCACCACGGCGGACCGCAGTCCGATGCGGGATTCGAAGACCGCAAACAGAACGCCGCGAAAGATGATTTCCTCCATAAACGGTGCGATCAGCACGGCAAAGGCGGCGATGGCATATGCCGAAGCTGGAGAGCTGAACAAGCGTCGAAGCGGAAAGTCGATCTTATCGGGAAGCAAGGTAGGAACCATTTGGATCGCCGCTGTAACTAGAATTCCCAGCACGATGTAACGGGCCAGGCTGCGGTGGTTGAGCCGCGTCCACCTAAGACCTCGCCAGAAACGCAGGTGGTACCGGAAGACGACGAGGAAGTAGATGTAGCAGAAAAGAATCGCATAGAAGAGCAATTGGGCCGCAAGAAGAAAGAAGGTGTTCGATGTGATTAATCCCGCCGGCACAGGCCAACCCGTCATTGGCCGGAGTGCGGCGTAAATGGTGAGAGCCACAAAATTGGAAACGATCAGCGCGATGATGGCAAACGCGAGGAAGAGGAGCAGATCGCGATACGACCAGGGTTCGGCATGGCGGCCTGGGACCTGGGGCGTCCTCTGATTGAACGCAGTGGGATCAGGAGCAATCACCGGCTCTTCAGAAGGATCTAAAGGCATGGCTCACATCTTCTTCTTCCGCGCGGGCAGCGCCGCCGCAAGCAGTGGGATCATCAATTCATGGTGGCCAGTCAGCGCGTAACCACGGCTTGCGTTAGCGCCGCGTGAGGCTAGCGCGGCAGCCGTGGGACGCAAAATGACATTCTGCTGCGGACGGTAGTGCTGGATGAAATCCAAGTTAACGGTGGTGATGCCGCGCGGGGCGCGTCCCAGATTCGCCGCCAGGCTGATGCACTTCAGAAAGACCTCAGGCAGAACTACTGCCGACCCCACGTTTAGATAGGCCCCTCCGCCGTGCATTTCACGAACCAATGCAGCGAGTAACAGAAAGTCGCGGTGGGTGGCGGCTCCGAGCGCGCGCGCGTCCATGCCGGGATGATTGTGAATAATATCCGTGCCAAATGCTTCATGAACCGTCACAGGGGTGCGATTGCGGTAAGCCGCCGCGAGCAGGCTGTACCGGCGAAAACGCGCCTCGCGAGAACGCGAGAGAAACCGCCCTACTGCTTCTCCCAAGCCTAGCTCCAAGCGATCTCCTGCGGCAACGCTTGCATGAATATAGCGGCCCGTCTCTTCGGCCATGCCGAAGCGTCCCTTGCCGAGAACGGCGGGGACATCCTCTGAAGTCGAGCCCACGAGAGCAATTTCAAAATCGTGAATCAGCGCCGCGCCATTCATCGCTATGGCCGTCATGTAGCCGCGCTCCATCAGGTCGATCAGAACCGGCCCCAATCCCACTTTAATGACATGGCCGCCCAGGCCCCAGATGATGGGCTTTCTTCCACGCGCACGCTCAATTGACTCGATAATGGCGCGAAAGCTGTTTCCCGCTAAAATACAGGGCAGCGAGTTGACCCATTCATTGATTGTGGCGCCACGCCGGGGAATCCGCGCAAAATCCTGGATAGAGACCTTGCCCGGGCGCGACGCGAGCGGGTATGTATGAACGCGGTCGAGTTTAACGGGTTTGATGGTGTAAATGCTCACGAGGAAAAGGCGTGGGGCGCCAGATTTCAAGTGTCAGCGCCATAATATGCTAATAGGTCCAACCGATTCGTTCCTGGTCACAAAAAACCTCTTGCAACGCTGCCCAAGCGCAAAGGAAGGCAAACCATACTCCGCCCATCCTAACGCTAGGAGTGGAATTACGCGCCAGCAGTTGCGTGATTCAGCACGCCGGCCAGGGCGCGGCCGGTGTGAGACTTCTCGTTTTTCGCCACGTCTTCCGGGCGGCCCTGAGCGACGACGCGGCCTCCTTGATCGCCTCCTTCGGGTCCAAGATCAATAATCCAATCCGCCTGCTTAATGACATCCAGGT
>JBOGJZ010000468.1:0-7308 GCA_050745645.1 Terriglobia bacterium
ACCGGTGTTAGCCGCCTCCTTGAGTGCCTTTGTTTCCGCGCAGCCGAGGTCGCTGCAAAAATCGTGAGTCAGCTCAGAACCAAGAATCATGTCCATGTTTATAAGTAATATCATAAAATTATTGAACGTCAAGAATATAATTGTAGGCGCCACATATAATACGTTAGCTTTACAACGTATTATACGCGTATTTAATGCTTCAGCATTGAGTTTGTTTAAATGGCGACGCGTCGCTGGGTGGCGAAGACATCGCTTTCTTGATGTCTGCGATTACTCGATCTTCCAGTGTGCCCGCTTCAGGCCAGCTTCCATACTAAGCTCACATTAAGAGTCCAGGGCATTGCATGAAGCTCGAAGATTACAAGACAATCCTCTACCGGCAGGAAGATAGTTCCTGGGTGGCGGAAAATCCCCGCTACCGCCGGCTGCTACGCGCTTATGCCTACCTGTGAAGAGGCCTTGGCGGAACTTTCCAACGTGTTCAACGTGATCGCTGAAGAGTATTCCGAAAGAGTGGCGGCTCTACCCGCCGACAGCGCGGAAATCGTTCATGCATAGCGCGACGGCTCGCGACTTTCAGCTTGCCGCGCGCCGCCTCGGATTTTCCAAGACGAGACAGACCGGCAGCCATGAGCGACGGAACCATCCTGGCAAAGAGGAGGCACGCTGGGTGTGGGAAGATGGCCCGGCGCATTGCGCTCTTTGCGATGCGTGTGGTGCGAACCTATGTCGCCGAAGCGGGTTAGAAAAAGCGTCTCATTTGCCTCACTCGTCTCCAAATTCCCAGTGCGACGAACTATAATAAACCTGCTGAAAACTGCGCGGGCAGGAATGAAGAGTCAAGGCCAGAAGGTGAATTGCCCAGCGCTAAAAGCAAAAGTCACGGAACGAAGACTGTTGATGATTGAAAACAAAGATAAATTAGAAACCGCTAATGTAAAAGGGGCTCCGTGCTGAAGACAGCGTATGAGGCGGCGGCTACGGTGGCGAAGATGGAACCGTGTAGGGGAACGCTCGCAAGTGATTAAAAAAACTGGTAGGCCTGGGGAGATTCGAACTCCCGACCCACGGTTTAGGAAACCGTTGCTCTATCCATCTGAGCTACAGGCCCGCAGAGCAGGCTTCAGTTTACAATGACCTTTCTAGTTGGAACAGATCGAAATTCCGCACAAATGACGCAGAGCTAATCTTCAACGCCGGAGACCGCGGCTACGGTGAATGTTAGGCGCGCAACTGGAGATTGATCTGAGTGCTGAATCCGACCCGTCTTATGATGAAGGGCCTCTCTCCTCGTTGCGTCATACCCGTTCGATCGCGATGTGATATAGTCTGACGCTTGGCCGCTTGCAGGGACGCGAAGAAGATTTCAACCACGAACGCCTGGCCTCTTGGCAACCTTCTGGAGTTTCTGGTATTCGTAATAACTTGGCATTGTTTCTGCAGATCCTTCCACGAAGGACCAGACCAGGATGGACTGGCGCCGGCGGGCGTTTTGCGTCCCACAATTCACAAATCCTCAATCGAAGGACTGAATTCCATGATTGAAGTTCAGCAATTGACGAAGCGTTATGGGCCGACGCTTGCCGTGTGTGACGTCAGTTTCGAAGTGCGCAAGGGCGAGGTGCTGGGGTTTCTTGGTCCGAACGGCGCTGGGAAGACAACCACGATGCGCGTGATCACAGGCTATCTTCCGCCGAGCTCGGGGAAAGTGACGGTGGCTGGCCACGACGTGGTGGAAGAATCGATCGAGGCTCGCCGGCACATCGGCTATCTGCCGGAAAGCCCTCCGGTATACACCGACATGAGGGTTTCGGAATACTTAGCCTTCGTAGGACGGATCAAAGGCGTGCCGCGCCGGGACTTAAGACGGCGCGTTGATGAGGTCAGCGAAAAGTGCGCTATCACGAACGTGCAATCACGCCAGGTAGGCAGGCTTTCCAAAGGCTTCCGGCAGCGCGTGGGATTAGCGCAAGCCCTGATCCACAATCCAGACGTTCTGGTGCTGGACGAGCCCACCGCCGGCCTCGATCCTAAGCAGATCATCGAGACTCGCGAATTGATTCGCAGTCTTGCCGGCCAGCACACCGTGATTCTGAGCACGCACATTCTGCCTGAAGTTTCAAAGACGTGCGAGCGCGTGGTGGTGATTAATGCAGGCGCCGTGGTGGCGGTGGGTTCTCCTGACGATTTAACCCGCCGCCTGCAAGGTTTTGAGACCGTGCTCGTGACCGCAGAAGGGCCGCACAATGAAGTAAAGACCGCCCTGGAGAAGGTGCAGGGCGTTACGCTGGTAGAAGAGCGGGAAGCCGCAGACGCGCGGGTCACGTATGAAGTTCATGCTGATAAGGAAAAAGACGTGCGCGCTGAGATCGCCCGCGCAGTAGTCGAATCGCGATGGCGTTTACTCGAACTACGCTCAAGCGGGTTGAGCTTGGAAGATATATTCCTAAAGCTGACAACACGGGATTTGGGCGAAGAGCCGGCCGGGCATGAAACAGCCGCGCCGCAGGCGTGACCGTTTGTTGCCGCCACGTTTTTTAGACAAGGAGCTGACATGCGCAATATTCTGGCCATTGCGGGCAAGGAACTCCGTTCTTACTTCCACTCTCCTATCGCTTACCTGGTGCTAGCGATTTACTCCGGCCTGTGCGGGTTTTTCTTCTACAGCTTCGTGGCCACTTACATCGTTCAGGTATTCCGGATGATGGAAATGGGAAACATGGGCGGCCCTCCGCCGAACATCAACGAATGGATTGTGCGGCCGCTGTTCGAGGGGATTATCACCGTGGTTCTGCTGTTGTTGATTCCTCTCATTACCATGCGGCTATTTGCGGAAGAGAAGCGGTCCGGGACGATTGAACTCTTGCTCACGTCGCCTCTTACCGACTTTCAGATCATCATGGGAAAGTTTCTTGGCGCGCTTGGCCTTTATGTGGCGATGATGATTTTGACCTTTATTTACGTCGGCATGCTCTTCGTTTACGGCAACCCAAGCGGACTGCCGCTTGTGGCCAACGCTCTCGGGCTGCTCTTGTTCGGAGCGGGCTTGCTCGCGCTCGGGATGTGGATATCCAGTTTCACTAAAAACCAGATTATCGCCGGAGCAGCGTCCTTTGCCGTCTTCTTGCTCCTCTACGTCTTGAATTGGGTAAACGGATATTCAAGCAGCGAGGCGGGGCGCGTGCTCTCCTATCTTTCGCTTACAACTCATTTCGATAATTTCGCCAAAGGCGTGATTGATTTGAGCGACGTTGTGTACTATGTCTCGGTGATCGTGATTGGACTGTTTCTCACCGCCCGCTCAGTCGAAGCCCTCAAGGGGAGGCCTTAAGCATGGCAGAGCACCGGCCCAACGAAGTCAGACGAAAGCTTCTGCATGGAACGAATTTCACCGTCTACACGCTGGCGGTTCTGGCGATCATCGTTCTGTGCAACTGGTTCGTCCACCGCAATGACCATCACCTCGACCTGACGCCAAACAAACTCTTCAGCTTGTCTGCCCAGAGCGTGAAGCTGGTCAAGGGCATCGACCGGCCGGTCACGATTTACGCATTCGATCAACAGAGCGGGTTCCAGAATCACCGGGACGTGCTGAATCTCTACTCCTCGGCCTCACATTACATCACCGTCCGCTACGTTGATCCCAACCGCGATCCAGCTCTGGCCCGCCAGTTCGGGGTGCAGAATTATGGCACGATCTACGTCGCTATGGATGCGCGGCATGTGAAAGCCTCCGGCGATTCTGAGCAGGGCATCACCAACGCTCTTATCGGCCTGCTGAAAGGGCAGAAGACGATTTACTTCGTGCAGGGGCACGGCGAGCGTGACCTTGCCAGCTCCAGTCCGCAAGGGTACTCCCAATTCGAGCAGGCGCTTCGCAACGAAGACAGCCAGGTGAAAACGCTAGTTCTGATGAAGCAGATGCAAATCCCATCGGACTGCTCGGTCCTGGTGGTCGCAGGTCCGAAAAATGACTATCTGCCCCCGGAAATTACCGCGATCGAGAAGTACTTGCAGAGCGGCGGGCGCGTGCTGGCGTTTCTCGACCCAGCCGTCTCCCTGCCCAACCTTTCCGGGATGCTCGCTAATTACGGCGTGAAGCCGCGCAACGACCTGGTCATTGACGAAAATCCCGTCTCGCGGATTTTCGGGACTAGCCCCAGCATGCCTCTGATCCTGAGTTACGGAGACAATCCCATTGTTCAGCCTCTCAAGCGCATCGCAACGCTATTTCCGCTCTCGCGGTCTTTCGTGGTAGACAGCGGATTGAAACCAGACGTCACAACCGGCGCTCTTTGCAACACCTCAGCGGCAAGTTTCAGCGTCACGGATTTCAATACCAACATGAAGCAGGTTTCTTTTCGTCCAGGCAAAGACATCAAGGGACCGCTGGTTGTGGCAGCCGCCGCAACCTTGAACAATCCGAAACCGTCGCCGGAGGGACGGCTGGTAGCCGCTGGAACGTCACTGATCGCTGCAAATGCTTATCTGGGGTTCCAGGGCAACCGTGATCTGGTAATGAACATGGTGGAATGGCTGACCTCGAACGAAGGGCTGATCTCGGTCAGGCCCAAGGCGCCGTCTGCCCAGCATCTGAATCTTTCAGCGCGCCAAATGGGCGGCCTGCTGTTGCACCTCATTGTCATTCCACTCGGAATCATCGTGATTGGAATCGGGGTGTGGTGGACGCGGCGCACCTAGGACCAAGGAATGACTCGGAGATATATCAACACTTTGATCGCCATCGCAATTCTGGTGGCGCTGTGGTTTTCCTTCAATGCCTGGAATAAGCATAAAAACAGCGAACAGGCGGCGAAAAAACAACCAGCACAAAAAGTGGTTGCTCTGAATTCCAGTCAGATCAACTCTTTCACGGTGACTGCTCGTGACGGCACGAGCTTCACTTGCGCCAAGCAGGGCAATACCTGGAGCATCACCAAGCCCCAAGCTATCACGGCGGACCAAGGCAAGGTCGCCTCGTTCCTGCAAAGTTTGACTTCCGCTGGTCTCGATCAAGTCATCTCGCCTCATCCGGCCAACTTAAAGGATTTTGGCCTTGACCCTCCTGACGAAACCATTCAGATTTCTTCGCGCGGAAAACAGCTCACGCTGCGGCTGGGCGATGATACTCCGACCAGCACCGGCGTCTACGCTCAGGCATCGGATGACCCGCGCGTTTTCACGCTCACCGAGGACCTGAAGGCGGCGCTCGAAAAGACGCTGTTTGACCTCCGGGACACGCGGGCAGTGACTCTCGATACCAGTAAGCTCCAGCGCATTCAAGCGAAGTCCGGCACAGAGAGCTATACGTTGGTGAAAAATCCGGATGGCGCTTGGGACGTTTCGCTCCCGCCTGACGTGCGCGCCGACCATTTCGCAGTAGAGGATTTGGTCGACAATTTGCAGGGACTCGCCATGCAGAGCATTGTCTCCGAACAGAAGAAGGACCAGGCAAGCTACGGCTTCGCGAAGCCGGCGCTCACGATGACCCTCGTAACGCCGGACGCTAGCCAGACGATTGCTGTGGGCAAAAAAGGAAGCGGCGGTTACTATGCCATGAATTCGGCGCTGAATCCCGTCTTCACGCTGGATGAAGGTTCCGTCAGCCAGTTTCAGAAATCAGCCGCAGACCTTCGCGACAAGAGCCTTTTTTCCTGGGATATGCTTGACGTAAAGATATTTGACGTCACTACGCCCAGCACCCATTGGGTGTTTCAGCACACCGGGGATAAGTGGCGGCAAACAGCGCCTACTTCAAAAGCCATTCCCAGCGACAAGGCTGACGCTCTGCTTTCAGCCCTTCGCAACCTGCAAGCCGCCTCGTTCCCGGCGGCCAAGCCGGGCGAGATGGCCAAGTTCGGTTTCAGCAACCCTTCCTACACCTTCAAGGTTCAGTTCGGGCCTAAGAATCAAACCCAGGCGGTGGAGGTGGCGGAGTCTGGCGGGCATATCTATGCGCGCCGCGCTACGGACCCATTGCCCTGTGAAGTCTCAAAAACAGATATGGCGACAATCGAAAATCTGATGAAGCAACTGTGAATGCTGCAGGCATTCGGCTATTGCACACCTATAGCGAAGCTTGCCCCGCGCTGCGGCGCTGAAAAATTTCGATATAAACATTGACCAATGAGACCGCTGCAGGAGTGATCCCCGGAATACGCGATGCCTGTCCGAGCGTCACGGGCCGTACGCGCGTGAACTTTTCCACGACCTCGCGCGACAAACCCGAAATCTTCTTGTAGTCAAACCCGTCCGGAATGCGGCGGGATTCGGCGCGTTTCATGCGCTCCATCTGCCTCTCCTGCTGGACAAGGTAGCCTTCATACTTGAAATCGGTCTCGACGCGACGCGCAGCTTCACGAGAATACAAGTCATCCTCACGAGGGGCGAGATGGAGCGCTTCATTGATCCATCCCACCAGGTCTTCAATTCCAATCTCCTGCCGTTTGAGCAGCTGGGCGCCGGTGAGCGCAGCAGGCCCCTGGAACTGGCCGCCGGAGATCATGCCGAGTTTGGCATAGATGATTTGCCCGGCGCGGGTTTGCGGGTTCAGCCGGTTTTCGGACACAAATTTCGAGACCGCCGAGATGTTCGCCTGCTTGGCAAGAAACGCCTGATAATCGTCCACTTCCACCGTCCCCACTTGACGGCCCAATGGCGTTAGCCGCTCGTCTGCATTGTCAATGCGCAAATGCAAGCGGAATTCAGCGCGTGAAGTAAACATGCGGTACGGCTCGTCCACCCCTTTGCTCACGAGGTCATCGATCAGGATGCCGATGTAACCGCGCGTGCGCTCGATCGTCAGAGGCTCCTTGCCCTGCACGCATAACCCGGCGTTGATGCCTGCCATGATCCCCTGGCAAGCGGCTTCCTCATAACCGGTAGTGCCGTTGATCTGCCCGGCGAGAAATAGATTCCGGACCTTTTTGGTCTCGAGCCAAGGGTTCAGCTCCGTCGGCTGCACCATGTCGTATTCGATAGCGTAGCCGGGCCGGATCATTTCCGCATCCTCAAGGCCAGGGATCGACTTCACCATCGCTGCCTGCACGTCGATCGGCATTGAGGTGGACATGCCGTTGACGTAGATCTCGTACGTATCCAAGCCTTCCGGCTCGAGAAATATCTGGTGCTGAGCTTTGTCTGGAAATTTGACAACTTTATCTTCTATGGAAGGACAGTAACGCGGTCCCAGGCTTTTAATCCGGCCTGAATAGAGCGGCGAGCGATGAAGATTCTCCCGGATGGCCTGGTGGGTTCCAGCGTGGGTAGCGCCGATCCAGCAGACGGTCTGCGGCTGACTGATCGCCT
>JBOGJZ010000469.1:0-6527 GCA_050745645.1 Terriglobia bacterium
AACTCTTCTTGTGTAAATCCCCTCCCAGGTATAACTTCATCGGGGGCTGCTCCTTTCGATTTCGATCGGGTCCTACTGACAACCCCAATCCTAGTCGAATTCAGCCGCCCCTTTCATGGCATCAGACATAAGGAGCGGCTTATGCGTTACGATAATCAAGGGAGCATAAGAAATCTCATACAGCGCTTGCGGTTGGAATCCACATGCCGCTGGCCGCCGGCGTCTTATCGTGGACGCCGCCTCTCACCGAACACCTTTCCCGGCAGGCGCCGGCGAAGCCTGAGGGCATTCAGCCCTAGGGCAGGTCACCGAGACCATGGAGCATCACGCTTATATCGTCCTGTCCCATTTCTTTCACCACTACGGCTACTGGACCGTTTTGGCCGCCACACTCGTCGAAAACGCAGGCATACCGCTGCCCGGCGAGACCACGCTGTTCTTTGCAAGCTTTCTGGCGCGGAGAGGCGACCTGCAGCTTACCTGGGCGATACTGGCAGGAATAGCCGGAGCCGTACTCGGCGAATTCATCGGTTTTCTGGTAGGGCGCGCCGGCGGAAGAGCATTCGTCGAGCGGCACCGAAGAAAACTGCTCATTTCTTCGCGGCGGTATGAGATGGCCCAATCAGTTTTCTTGAACAACGCCGGATGGGCCATCCTCCTGGCCCGGTTCGTGGGCGGCTTACGGGAAATCGTCGGCCTTTTGGCGGGCGTGTTCGCAATGCCGCTGCGGCGCTTTCTGTTCTTCAACGTTGTCAGTGCGGCAATTTGGGCTGTCACCATCGGGTTCACCGGATTCTTACTGGCTAGCAGTTGGCGGCGGCTGTTTCGATTCCTGACACGCATCAATACGTTTGGCTTTATCGTGTTCGCAGTCGTGGTGATCGTTCTAGTAGCCAGAAGCCTCCGGCGCAGGCGAACGGCTCGACGGCGGGAGCCGGCGCAGACCCGGAATTAGCAGGACGCTGAAAAGGCTTTAAATATGTCATCTCCCGGCAAGCCCGGTCTTTTTCAACCTGCCATTAAACGTCGTAGCTGGTGTAGCTGGACACTTGCCATCCTCCAGTTTTGGTCTTTTCATAAGCCGCATTCGTCCCCTCGCCCGGCCGGAAGGGCGGATTGTGTCAGCAGCCGCATCGCATAGAGCTCGGCGAGGCTCAGGAGCGGAATCACCCGGGCGGTGAGACGGCGCCGCCGGCGCCGCCCGAAGACAAACTTCAGCGCGCGGCCTCTCGCGTTCGCTCGAATCCAAATCGGGGATCGCGGATTATTTTCAGAACTGCTTGAACTTCCAGCACTTGCTGGGTTCATTTTGACTCTCCCCACCGCCTTCCACTTGCAGCATCAGACTTGCCACGCCGGGCGCCCCGTCTTCTGCTGCTCCCGTTGCCAGTCCACCCGGAAGTGCATGCTGATCCTTTCCACGATCCACCAGTGACTCGCAGTTGGTCCCGCTCGCCGGCGGCGCTCCAGGGTGCTGGTCAGCCGACGGGCATAGCGGCCGTGCTTGCGGGCGTTCGACCGGCGAGCGGCCAGGCGCGCCGGGGTGAGCTTCGGGGACCGGCATAAACGGGAGCGTTGACTGCGATCAGAGGTGTCCATAGCGGATTCAGCATAGCAGGCCGAAAAGCACAGATGGAGACCCATGAGACGCCTGAGACAGCTTTTTCCGCTTCGGCGCAGGCGGGAAACTGGGGGATGGCAAGTAACCGGGCAAGATTGGCCCTTCTTGCAGTTCGCAGTTATAATGGGCGCACCATAAAGGAGCCGCTGCCGGAGCATGATCATCTAAACATTTGGCGTGGCCTCTGCCCGTGAGGTGGTGGGAAAATGTTCAACTATAAATGGGTGGCAGTTTCGGCTCTATTGGTGGCGTGCCTTGTGCCGGGTATGGCGCTGCGCGCCGGGAAAAAGTCCTTAGCGGGCGGTCCGGCGGTGAGCGTGGTGGTAACCGTGACGGGGAGCGGCTCTCATGCTCCCGGCGTAGCTGACAAAGCGAATGTCCTGGTGTATCAAGATCAGCAGCGCAGGCCCGTCACTGGCTGGGTGAAAGCCTCGGACGAAGCGGCGCCGCTCGACCTTGCGGTTTTAGTGGATGAATCTTTAGGACCCGCCTTCAACACTCTGCTTCCCGACCTTCGAGGATTTGTTCGAGGACTGCCGCCTTCGGCCCGCGTCGCGGTCGTTTATAGTTCCCATAGCAACGCCAACTTTGTCCAACAGTTCACCACGGACCACGAGCGCGCGGCGCGAGCCATCCGTCTTCCGCTCGGACGCGCCGCCGGGAATTTGAGCATATACCTTGCGGCTGCGGACCTGATGAAGCGCTGGCCGGAAGATACCGGGCGCCGGCGCGCCATTCTCCTTGTTAGCGACGGAATAGACATCTACCGGGGAGCCGCAGAATCTTCACCTGGCAACAACATCGATCTTTCAGCAGCCATCCGGGCGTTCCTGCGCCGCGGCGTCATCGCATACACGCTTTATGCAAGCGGCGCGAGCTCCGCCTCTCAGAACTCCATCCTGGTGAACAACGGCCAAAGTTCTCTGGCGCTGCTGGCACGCCGGACAGGCGGCGAATCGTTCTTTGAAGGGCTCCAGACGCCGGTCTCCTTCAATCCGTTCCTGCAGCGTATAAGCGAGCTGCTTTCCTCGCAGTACATGCTCAGTTTTGAGACCGTTGCGAGCGGTAAGGCTGGATTCGAACCGCTGAAGGTCACGACGGAACTGCCGAACGTCCAGTTTACGGCTCCAGAGGAAGTCTGGGCGCCTGGTAAGTAGCTGCTGGCCGCATCCCTGCCGGCAATTTGGGTGGCCGGTGAAGACTGTGCCTTTAGAATTTGGGTAGTGTCTCAGTTTGAATGTAGAGGCGGCTTTATCAGTTTGTTGAAAAACTCACTCAGTCTGTCATCCTGAGGAGCCGAAGGCGACGAAGGATCTCGCAAGTCCTTCAAAATAGCAAAAGCAGGTTCTTCGCTCCGCTCAGAATGACAGGGGCGGAACGTTTTTCAACAAACTGTTATGCCGTCACCTGGCGAGGTAAACTCGCCGCTACCCAACCAAACTGGGACACTACCGGAATTTGGAATTGTTTGACGAATGCCGGTCTGGTCTTTAGAATGTAGCATTTGCCTGATAAGGGGCATTTTTGCAGGAGGATAATGTCATGGCGGTTAAGGTCGCAATCAATGGATTTGGGCGTATTGGACGCAACATATTGCGCGCCGCCCTGCCCGACCCGGAGATCGAAGTTGTGGCGACGAACGATCTCACGGACTCCCGCACGTTGGCGCATTTGCTGAAGTACGATTCGGTTCTCGGAACCCTGAAGAATGACGTTAGCCATACGGACGAGTACATCCGTGTCAGCGGCCGCGGCATCCGCGTCTTCAAAGAGATGGATCCGGCAAAGATTGACTGGTCTTCGCTTGGGGTGCAGATTGTGGTGGAATCGACGGGGAAATTTACCAAAGGCGGAGAGGCCAGAAAGCACTTGCGCGGCAGCGTCAAGAAGGTGATCGTCACCGCTCCTGCGGAAGGGGACGACGTTACCCTCGTGCTTGGCGTTAACGAAGAGATGTACGACCCTGTCAAGCATCACGTGATCTCTAACGCTTCCTGCACTACAAATTGTCTTGCGCCGTTGGCCAAGGTAATCCACGAGAACTTCCGCATTGTGAGAGGGGCGATGACCACCATCCATTCTTACACCAACGATCAGCGTATCCTGGACTTCCCGCATAAGGATTTGCGCCGCGCGCGGGCAGCGCAAATTTCAATTATCCCGACCTCCACCGGAGCCGCTAAATCACTCGGCCTGGTGCTGCCGGAGCTGAAGGGCAAGCTGGACGGGTACTCGATGCGCGTGCCGACGCCCGACGTTTCACTGGTCGATCTGGTGGTGTTCGTCGAAAAGCCTACCACCACTGAGAAACTGCAGGAGGCGCTGCGCAAGGCTGCGGAGGGCCCGCTCAAAGGCATTCTTGGTTATGAGATGGAAGAGCTGGTTTCGGTAGACTTTCGCGGCGATTCGCGATCCTGTATTGTAGACGCCGGCTTCACCAAGGTGATTGACGGTACTTGCGTGAAGGCAACCGCCTGGTACGACAACGAATGGGGCTACTCCTGCCGCGTGCGGGATCTGGTGAAGTATGTGGCCGGGAAAATGCAGTAACCAGTCCGTTGTTCGTTGGGACTCCTGCAGAGAGGAGAACTGATGGCCAGAACGAATTTGAACGGCTAAGAGTCTACGCCTTCTCTGAAAAACTGGCGGATGAGATTTGGAATGTGGCCGGCGATTGGGATCGGTTTACCAAGGACATGATAGGCTAGCAGATCTCCATTAGGGAGTTTGCAGAGCGCAAACTGGCTGATGAAAGGCTGTCAGCACCCTCAAACAGTGAAACAGGCGATAGCTAGCTACTGACCTCGGACAACTGACAATGACGAAACTCTCCATTCGTGATATCGATTTGAAGGGTCGCCGCGTACTCATGCGCGTCGATTTTAACGTGCCAGTCGATGAGGCGGGCGCGATTACCGACGACGGCCGCATTCGGGCCTCGCTGCCCACCATTCGATACGCTCTGGAGCGCGGCGCGCGCCTGATTCTGGCGTCTCATTTGGGTCGTCCGAAGGGCAAGGTCAATCCCAAGATGAGCCTGCGCCCTGCGGCGGAGCGGCTTTCGGAGCTGCTGGACAAGCCAGTGCAATTCTCCACTGACTGCGTGGGTCCTGAAGCAGAAAAAGCAGCCAGGAGTCTCAAAGACGGCGAAACCCTGTTGCTTGAAAACGTCCGCTTCCATCCGGGGGAAGCAAAGAACGATCCTGCCTTCGCGCGGCAACTGGCGAACCTCGCTGAGGTTTTCGTCAACGACGCCTTCGGTGTTGCACATCGCGCCCACGCTTCCACCGATGCTGTCGCTCATCTGCTGCAGCCCGCGGCCGCCGGCTTGTTAATGGAAAAGGAGATTGGAAATCTGAGTAAGGTGGTGGAAAACCCTCTCCATCCCTACGTCATCATCGCAGGCGGAGCGAAGGTTTCGGACAAGATCTGCCTGCTTAACAACCTGATGAGGCACGCTGACGCCATCTTGATTGGCGGCGCCATGGCCTACACTTTTCTCGAAGCTCAAGGTCACTCAGTAGGCGCGTCCCAGGTGGAAGAGGACAAAATCGATCCCGCGCGGGAAATGCTGCGGGCCGCCACTGTCCGCAAGGTGACGATCCAACTTCCTGTAGATCACGTTGTGGCGGAGGCAATCGGCCCAAGCAGCCAAGCTGAAACAGTGGCCAGCGTTGATATTCCGCCCGGCCGCGCGGGCGCGGATATCGGCCCCGCGACACGCCTCATATTTGCCGCCGCCATTAGGAGCGCGAAGACTATCGTGTGGAACGGGCCGATGGGCGTTTTCGAAATACCTCAATTTGCCGAGGGAACGCTTGCGGTCGCGCGAGCCGTGGCGGATTCCTCGGCGTTTTCCATTGTGGGCGGGGGAGACTCGGCAGCCGCAGTCGTCAAGGCCGGTGTCGCCGAAAGAATATCTCACGTCTCGACCGGCGGGGGCGCCTCCTTGCAATTCTTGTCTGGAATGAAGCTCCCCGGCGTTGAAGCGCTGACGGAAAAAAAGAAGGCAGAAAGCGGAAGGCAATAAGCAAACAAAGGTCACGGGGGGGAGCATTATCATCACGGTTCCCGAACGCGTGCTAGATTTCTTGAAGCGGCGCAGCAGGACCTATGACCGCAACCCAGGGTTGCGACTGTACTGAGTGTCGTCATTCCCGCGTAAGCGGGAATCCACGACAACAACGATCCCATGAGCCGCCCGTATTACGTGTACATTCTTTCTAACAAACCGAATGGGACCCTCTACATCGGCATGACCAATCATATCGCGCGCCGAGCGTGGGAGCACAAACGGGGCTTGGTAGAAGGTTTCACCAAGAGGTACAGCGTCCATCGGCTGGTGTATTGCGAACCCTTTGTGCGACCTCGCGATGCCATTCAGAGAGAAAAGCGCCTCAAGAAGTGGAATCGCCAGTGGAAGATTCAGCTCATCGAATCCGTCAGTCCTGATTGGAAAGATTTGTATGAGACTGTGATGCATATGCCGTAGTGCGATCGTCGAGGCATGGATTCCCGCTTTCGCGGGAATGACTATCCCCCCCTCACGCAGGGTGACGATGTACTGGCAGCATGAAAAGCTGCTAAAAAACACAAAAGGATTTACGGGGTTGCCATGCCTTTTGCATTTCAGCATACAAGAGACAACTACTATCGATACGCATACGGTCTGAAGAGGGGGCTTGCGCCGCGTATTGTGGGCTACTTCCGGGAAAAGGCAAAAACAAGTCGGCTGGAAAGCTTTCAATGGACTGCTTTCTGCCGGCTGCTTACCGCCTCCCGCCTACTGGAGGTTTAATGCGGCGTCCCGTCATAGCCGGTAATTGGAAAATGTACAAAACGATTGCCGAGGCGGTCACATTCGTTGAAGCTTTGAAGCCCAAGGTTGCAGGTGTGAGTCATTGCG
>JBOGJZ010000470.1:0-3902 GCA_050745645.1 Terriglobia bacterium
GCCAGATCATTACAACCCCAGACGCGGCACTGGGGTCCAAGCGTCATGGTAGACAATATCCTGACTCGACTGTCTGTCGAGTACCGGTTTATTGGTTTGGCGCACAGGTTTGCGAAAAGCCCTGACCTCGACATCACCTCCTGGCCCTTGATCCCAAAAGCCGGCAAAGCCCTTTTTGAGCTAAGCCCGCTGTTTGTTAGCTCCTTCGATGTTTATTGGGGCACGAACGACTTGCTTCCTGTTGCGCTTCGAGGACCTTCGGTTCTCACCGTGCATGACCTGCTGTTATGGAACCGAATGGATAACGAGAGGGATGGGACATTTTCTTTCTGGAGACTTCGTTCCTCCCTGCGCCGCGCACGACTGATAGTGACAGACTCAAAGACAACGGCGGATGACCTGATTGATGTTTTTCCACACATCTCTACAAAAGTTAGGGTCGCTTTGCTGGGGTTTGACACTCCGCCCCAGGAGCAGGCCTGCGCGGTGCAGCGGAATGGCAGGGATGGTTCCGATTGCTACGTCGTGATGCTGGGCGCCCATCGACCCAGAAAAAATCTTCAGCTTGTCCTGAGCGCTGTCCAGCATCTTCGTGAAGCCGGGGTCAGGGTGCGCCTGTGCATCACGGGCGATGTTCATCCTACCTTTCAGCAGGCTCTCCACGAACACCGCAGTTTCACCGAGAGAACCGGGGTCTTACCCAAGGCGGCGATCTTTGGTCTTCTTCAGAGGGCTGTTGCCCTCGTTTTTCCCTCTCGATACGAGGGGTTTGGATTCCCGCTCCTTGAAGCGATGGCGGCTAGATGTCCGGTTCTTGCCCTTGATACGCCCATTAACCGCGAGGTGGCAGGAGACGCAGCCTGGCTTCTAAGCGAAGATCCCTTCCAGTGGTCGACCGCCATTCAGACTTTGATTCAGAATCCTTCGATGCATGAGGAATGGGTGCTTAAGGGGATCGAAAACGTGAAGCGGTTTTCGTGGGAGAGAACAGCAGAAGCCTACAGCGAAGTGTTTCAGGATGCTTTGCGATGAAATTCTCGCTCTTTCAGGAAAAGCCGCACACTTTCTGAAAAACGAAAGTCTGCGCTACAAAAAAGGCGCCGTCAATCTGATGCGCACAGCGACTCTGACCAGTCATGATGTTGCCGCGACGGAAACCGCGGCATCGCGGGGCGAGAGCTCTCGCCCGGCCGGCGCGACTGCGGCTGCCGGCTACGAAGTCCGCAAGCTATCCGGCTGGGGCCGCTTCCCTACCGCAACCTGCCACGTCTACCGCCCGGAAAAATGCTCCGCTCTTTCCGCGCTGCTCGCTTCCGGCGCGGAGCCTTCCTATATCGCGCGCGGCATGGGACGCAGTTACGGCGACGCAGCGATCAATGCCGGCGGCGGCGTGGTTACTCAGGAACGCCTGAACCGGTTCTTATCCTTCGATCCTGAAACCGGAATTCTGGAATGCGAAGCGGGAGTGACGTATGCCGAGATCATTGAGCACATGCTGCCGCGCGGATTCTTTCCACCCGTTACACCCGGAACCAAGTTCGTTTCCGTTGGCGGAGCCATTGCCGCCGACGTGCATGGCAAGAACCATCACCGCGACGGGAGCTTTGGCAACTTCATTCTCTCCCTGGACCTGCTCACTGGAACGGGCGAAACGCTACGCTGTTCGCCCCACATGAACGCTCCTGTCTTTTGGGCAACAGTAGGCGGGATGGGCCTCACCGGAATCATTCTTCGCGCGCGGCTGTGGTTGCGAAGAGTGGAAACAGCCGCCATTGCGGTGAGCTACCATAAGGCGCGCAATCTGGAGCAGGCATTAGCCGGGATGGCCGCAGGCGATGCGGGCTGCCAGTATTCCGTAGCCTGGATCGATTGCCTGGCTCGCGGCCGCTCGCTCGGCAGGTCCATCCTCATGCGGGGCAATCATGCAACCGTAGCCGCGTTGCCGCGCCCTGCCCAGACTGGGCTCGAGCCGCCACCGCCTCCAAAATTGAATGTTCCTTTCGACCTGCCGCCGTTTGCCCTGAACCCCTGGTCGGTCCGCGCGTTCAACGCGCTTTACTATGCATTGCACCGCGAAGCGGCCAGCCGCTTCGTCCAGATTGACCCGTTCTTCTATCCGCTGGATAAAATCGCCCATTGGAACCGCCTCTATGGAAGGCGCGGCTTTGTTCAATACCAGGCCGCCGTGCCGTTCGCGCGCGGAGAGGAGGCGCTGACGGCTATTCTTTACCGGCTGTCATCAACCCGCAGAGCTTCCTTCCTAGCGGTGCTCAAACGCTTCGGAGCAGGCAACGAAGGCTTGCTCTCTTTTCCGATGCCCGGCTACACACTGGCCATGGACATTCCGTATGATTCGGGACTAAGCAGCTTCCTCCACGAGCTGGATGACACAGTCATGGCCTACGGCGGGCGGATTTACCTCGCTAAAGACTCACTGCAAACACCGGAGACGTTCGCCGCCGGGTACCCGCGTCTGGGAGAGTTTCAGGCGATTCAGAAGGAACTCGATCCGCGAGGCATCTTCAGCTCTTCCCTCGCGCGCCGGTTGAAAATTGTGCCGGGCGGACTGCGATAGCGCCCGGCTCGATGTCCGGCGGCGCTCTTGAGTCAAGTTCGGTTTCAAGATGAGACGAAATGCGTTGTTGTGAAACAAGGCTCATTAAAGCAAAAAACCTCTCGCTAAGGCGCAAAGCCGCAAAGTTACACCATGCGAATAAAAGAGATTTTCTTTGCGATGCTCAGCGTCCTGGCGTTTTTTGCGAGATGCCGTTGATTGTTTCACAGCTTCTCCGCTCTGGATAGTTAACCTCGACTTGAAGGCGCATTGGAATGAGCAACACATTCATTTCGAGGCTGGCGCTCATGTTGCATTGCGACACCCACAAGGCATGGAAATGACCCCTCACCCGCCCTCGTACCTCGGGCGCCCTCTCCCCAAGGGGAGAGAGTGGCGAGCGGAGCGAGCCGGGTGAGGGGTTGTCCGAAATTTTCGGAGCAGGCGTTCAAATATGTCCTCGGTTTTGATTTTCGGAGCAACCTCAGGCATTGGCAAAGCTCTGGCAACCGAGCTGGCAAGGCTTCACCATAACCTGATCCTTGCTGGGCGCAATCTCGCTGAACTCGACGCCCAAGGGCGCGATCTCAGCATCCGCTATGGAGTTCAAACCGAGATTTTTGAATTTGACGTCCTCTCCCCGCTCAGTCTGGGTCAGCCGCTCAACGCAATGCTCGAAAAGCACGGCGACGCGCTGGAAACTGCGATCCTGTGCGTGGGCTACCTTGGTACGCCAGAACGCGCCGAAGATGATCCGGAAGAAACCAGGCGCGTGCTGGACTCAAACTTCACCGGGTGCGTTCTTGCGCTCCAGGCGGTCGCCGGGCATTTTGCGGCGCGACGCCACGGCGTGATCTGCGCTGTATCCTCCGTCGCCGGTGACCGCGGGCGGCAGAGCAATTACCTCTACTGCGCGGCCAAAGGAGGCCTTTCAGTCTATCTCCAGGGTTTGCGCAACCGCCTGCATCGCTATGGCGTCCACGTGATCACCGTTAAGCCGGGATTCGTGGATACCGCCATGACGTATGGAAAACCCGGCCTGTTTTTACTCGCCTCTCCCCAATCAGCCGCACGAGGAATCCTGAAGGCTATCCGCAAGAAGAAAGACGTCGCCTACGTGCCGGGTTTCTGGCGTGGCATCATGCTTGCCATTCGTCTGATCCCGGAACCGGCTTTCAAACGGATGCGCCTATAATCAGTTCATGGGTTCACCTCAGCGCGACGGCCAACGGAGCGCAGCCGCTTCACGCCGGGCGCTCGTCTGGCGATTCACGCTGGCTGGCGCGACCGCAGGTTTCCTGGCCGGAGTGGCGGAGGCGGCGCTGCTTGCCTTCGTTCCGCGCGCCAC
>JBOGJZ010000471.1:0-2853 GCA_050745645.1 Terriglobia bacterium
GGCCTTATCCAGGCAACCAAGCAGATCTCCCACGGTTTGAAGGCAGATGGAAAGCCGGCTCGCAAAGGTCTGTTGATGAAAGTGTTTTTGAAAATCGGTCAAGTCTTCTTTTTGGACTGTGCCGACCAGGTCGGTCAGATCTTGTTTGACTGCGGCTACGGCTCCCTCTTCTTCTTGGCAGGCCTGCGCACGGGCGTTCGGAAGGTCAACGCCAAGGAAGATTGCCAGAAAAACCGCCGTTGCTAAGGCTTTCTTCATGGTCTATTCCCCCTTCGGGGCAGGCGCCCTGGTGCAGCTCTTTTCGGCGCGCTGCCCGGCTGGATTGAGAATCGAAGCGAAACGTTCTTTGCTGCGACCAAGATTAATCGATTTCAATTCTTTTTTCCATGCGCTTGTGTAAAGGCCGCCGGCCGATGTCGTGCAACAGACAATGGTGCTCGAAATTTCATTGACCGCTGATGCGCTATAATCGGGGCGGCATGGGAGGAATAGGGCCGCATGCACTTTGTAATCATCGGCAATGGCGTAGCCGGAACGACCGCCGCCTTCGCCCTTCGGGAGCGAGAGCCGAAGGCTGAAATCACCATGATCAGCGGCGAGAGCGATTACTTCTTTTCCAGGACTGCGCTCATGTACGCTTACATGGATCGCATGTCGCAGCGTGATCTTGAGCCATTCGAGCGCAAGGTCTTCCCGAAGCAGAACCTTCGTCTGGTCCGCGACTGGGTCACAAATCTGGATGATACCAGCCGGACCCTGCAATTGCAGTCCGGCCGCTCTCTCCGTTATGACCGCTTGCTGCTGGCCGTAGGGTCCCTCGGAAACCAGTTACCGTGGCCCGGTTTGGCCAAGGCGCGCGAAGGCTGTGTGCATTTCGTGACGCTTCAGGATCTGAACCAGTGCGAACGTTTCACTGCATCAACCCGTGAAGCAGTGGTCGTGGGCGGCGGACTCATTGGCGTGGAACTTGTCGAATGCCTCCTGTTTCACGGCAAGCGGGTGACTTTTCTCGTGCGGTCACCGTGGTACTGGCCGGCTGCGCTCGGAAAGGAAGAGTCTGAGATGGTCACAGCGCACATGCGAAAGCACGGCGTGGACGTACGGCTGGATGAGGAAGTCGCCGAAGTGCTCGCGGATGACAATGGCCGCGTGCGGGGCGTTCGGGCAAGGTCCGACGCGGAGTTTGCGTGCCAGATGCTTGGCATTGCGATCGGGGTCCATCCTGCTGTCGAGTGGCTTAGGTCCGTGAAGACCCCGCCTGTATTTGAGCGGGGCATCGTCGTCTCGCCCAGTTTTAAAACCTCGCTTGAGAATGTGTGGGCAGCGGGCGACTGCGTGGAGTTTGAGCGCAGCGGCAGACGCCTTGTGGAGCAGATCTGGTACAGCGCGAAACGGCAAGGGGAGCTCGCAGCGCGCTCGATGCTCGGCGATAAGATCAGCTATGAGCCTCCGGTCTTTTACAACAGCGCGATGTTTTTCGAAATCGAATACACCACCGTAGGCCGCGTGAACGATGCTCCAGAGAGCGCGGTCAGCTTCTTCTGCCGAATCCCTGGTAAAGAAGCAAGCGTGCGCATCGTCCAGGATAATGGCGCCGTTGTAGGACTTAACCTGCTGGGGTCGCGCTGGAATCACACCTTTTTTGAGCGCTGGATCGCCGAGCGCCGGACTATGGATTACGTCGTAGAACATCTGGCCGAGGCCCAGTTCGATGTCGAGTTTGGGCGTCTGGACCTGTCAGCCGTGGGGCCACACTACCGCGCCTGGAAGCAGCAATGCGCTCGCGGCGCAGACAGAGTTAAATTGCAGGAGACGCCCGCATGGTAAAGCAGGGCAAGGCCGCATGGCTGACTCATGACCTCACGCATCGCGGCGTCACTGCCTGGCTCCTGACGGCGGCCATAGTCGCGTTTTACCTGCTCCTTTATTACACCGATCTGTTTACCCGCGCCGCTCACGGCGCCGGCCTTGGCAGCAAATGGACGCTCTACGGACTGATTTATACCTTCGCGATTGTGATCGGCGGGATCTACGTCATCCGCAAATACCGGCGCAATAAATACCAGGTTGTCCGCACGTCAGTCGTGATGTTTGTGCAGGTCTCCTTCGCCTTCGCCATTCCCAAAATCCTGGTTTTCTTTCACCAGCCCGAGTATTACTTCAGCTACCTTTGGCCGCTGAAGTTCGATGACTTCGTGCCGGGAAACATTTTCAAATTGGCCTTGCCCTACATCCTATACAGCTTCCTTGGCTCGTTGATCATGGTTCCACTGCTCGGCGTTTTCTTTGGGAAGCGCTGGTATTGTTCCTGGGTCTGCGGTTGCGGAGGTCTGGCGAACACGGCCGGCGATCCACTGCGCCACTTGACCAGCAAGTCGAGCGCAGCCTGGAAATTTGAGAAAGCCTCTATTTATACGGTGCTGGGCCTGTGCGTCGCTTTGACGGCGGTGCTTTTCATAACCTGGGGAGTAGGCAGCCGGCACGCAGGACTTTCCCGCTTTGCTTACCAGTTTCAATCACTATACGCATTTGTCATCGTCGCCATGCTATCCGGGGTGATCGGCGCCGGGTTTTACCCGGTCGGCGGCACGCGCATTTGGTGCCGGAACTTCTGCCCCATGGCCGCGCTGCTCGGGCTCGTCCAGAAATTTGGACGCTTCCGTATCACCGTCAAAGACAACATGTGCATCTCCTGCGGTCTCTGCAGCAAGTATTGTGAAATGGGCATAGACGTGCGATCCTACGCCCAGGCTAACACCAGCTTTACACGCGCCTCCTGCGTCGGTTGCGGTTTATGTGCGGAAGTCTGTCCGCGCGGCGTCCTGAAGCTTGAAAACGTCACCCGCCGCCATC
>JBOGJZ010000472.1:0-8004 GCA_050745645.1 Terriglobia bacterium
CCGCTACAACACACGGCGTCGCGGATGTATGTCCATCTGCGCAGCGCAAAGTCAACCGGTGGCATTGCAGCTTTGGAGTGGGAATTGGTTTTGGCGCGGACAGCCTTGAAGTCTCGCGTGGCGCCACCTCGAAAAGTAATGCACTCGTTTCGCAGATATCGCCGGCGCTACACCTTGGCCGTCTGGCTCGCGGTCGTGGTACAACTGCACTTGTTCTTCATCGCGCAGCTTCACCATCATGCCCTTCAGTTTCTTGAGCAGGAGAGCCACTTCTCGCAGAAGGGCGGGAAGACCTCCATCGCGGCATTCCCATTGCCTGAACCTCTCGACCCTGCCTGCCAGATTGCCCGCCAGGGCTCGGTGATTGCGGCCTCGAACATCCGCGGGAATCACTTCGTCCTGTTGAAGCAATCGTTCCAGCAATCCCCTGTACCGCGCTTCGCCTCGGCCACGTTCTCACTTTCCTCCGGTAGAGACCCACCCCTGTTCTCCTGATAGGAACATGCACATGGCCGCCTTGCGGCCCGCAATCCCCACATTCAGGAGAGCCTTATGAAGCCAGCACCTCGTCGGCATTTTTCTATTTGTTTTCGCGGCACTCACTCCATTTGGAGTTCAAGCAGCGTAATTTCGTACGGTTTGGCGGTTGTGGTTACTCTCGGGTTATGGGCCATCGCCCTTGCGCCAGCCGCTCGGGCAGAGGCGGGAGACGCCGGCACGATTAGCGGCACGGTAACCGATCCGTCTGGCGCAGTGGTTCGCGGCGCAACCGTAACCATTGATGATCCCGTAAGTCAGTATCAGCGCATGGTCTCAAGCGACAGCTCGGGCCGTTTCGTTTTCACCAACGTGCCTTTCAACCCGTATCATATGACGGTTGTCGCCAAGGGGTTCGCTGCGTATGTGCACGATATTGCCGTCCGCTCAAGCGTTCCGTTAAGCTTGGACATCAGCTTGAAGATCAGCGTCGGCACACAGACAGTGACCGTCACGGCCCAGTCGAATGATCTGATTGAGAAAACGCCCACCAACCACACCGATATCGACCGCGCCATGTTTAGCAAGCTCCCATTAGAAAGTCAGACGTCGTCACTCAGCTCGCTCGTCACGCTGGCCTCCCCCGGCATCGCCGCGGATTCCAACGGGCTTTTCCACGGGATGGGCAACCACGCATCAAATTCGTTCTCTGTAGACGGCCAGCCCATTACGGACCAGCAAAGCAAGGTCTTTTCGAATCAAATTCCGGTCAGCGCGGTGCAGTCGATGGAGGTGATCCCTGGCGCGCCGCCGGCAGAATACGGAGACAAGACAAGCGTGGTGATCGTAGTCAACACGCGCTCCGGCCAGGGCATGACAACGCCTCACGGCGACGTGACGGCGTCCTACGGGGCGTTCGGCACGACCAATGATGGTTTTAACCTTGGTTACGGGGGGCAGAAGTGGGGAAACTTCATCTCGGTCAACGGGCTGAATACCAGCCGGTTCTTCGATCCGCCCGAGTTCACCGCCATGCACGACAAAGGCAATGAAGAGAATGTATTTGACCGCATCGACTATCAATTTTCAACTAAGGACACGGCTCACCTGAACCTCGAATACACGCGGTCTTGGTTTCAGAATCCCAATTCGTACGATCAGGAACTGCATCTTGGTCTCGTCAATCCTTTAACAGGGGCGCCATTGGGTCCAACCGATCAACGCTCGCAAATCAAGACCCTCAACGTCGCGCCATCCTGGACGCACCTCATCAATTCGGATACGGTGTTCGCACTGAACGGCTGGGTTCGGCAGGACCAGTACAATTACTATCCGAGCGGCGATCCCTTTAACGACTACTCTCCGGACCTCCAGTCTGAGACCTTCGGCCAATCCCGGAAGCTCACCAACATGGGCGGCAAAGCGGATGTGAACTATGTGAAAGGAATCAACAGTGTAAAGGCTGGAGTTCAGTACGTGCAGACGTTCCTCACGGAAGGCGACCAGCTTAGCATTGTTGATCCTGGGCTTGTGCCGTCGCTCGGCTGCCAGGCCGCGAATGGCATCTCCATCCCCGGCACTCCTTGCGCCATCCTCGCGCCTTACGACCTGGCCACGAGAGGGGGTTACTTCACCTTTCATGGACACACGGACATCAAGGAGCTCGCGCTCTACGGCCTCGACCAGATCAGTAAGGGGAATTGGTCTGCCAACCTGGGATTTCGGGCCGACCTTTACAACGGCATATCTATTGGCCGCCAGGCGGAGCCGCGGCTCGGCGTTGCGTACAACATCAAGCCAAGCAACACCGTCCTGCGAGTTTCGTACGCGCGAACGCTGGAAAGCCCCTTCAACGAGAACTTGATCATCTCCAGCGAAGGCTGCAGCCATCCCTTCCTCGCCGCCCTCGTGCCGCCGCCCGGCGTCCCTTGCCCGGTTCAGCCGATCCAGCCGGGCTGGAGCAATCAGTTTCACGCCGGCCTGGAACAAGCCTTGGGGAAGCACGTCGTCGTGGACTGGGAGTATGTTTGGGACTACTATCACAATGCCTTCGACTTCGGTGTGGTTGGCAACACACCCCTCACGTTTCCTATTGAGTGGACCAGCGCGAAGATTCCCGGTTGGGACGGCCGGCTGACGTTCACCAACTTTCACGGTTTTTCTGCATTCGTCGTGGCGTCCAGCGTGGCGGCGCGGTTCTTTCTGCCGCAAGTCGCGGGGTTGCCCATCGTCCCTGCCTCAACCGGCGTCTTTCGTATCGACCACGACGAGTTTTTGAATGCGACGACGCACCTTGAATACCAGCCCTGGCGACGCGGACCGTGGTTCGCGTTTAACTGGCGGTATGACAGCGGTTTGGTCGCCGGCTCTACGCCGTGCTATAACGCGTCCACTGCGACCTGCGCGCCTACCTCAACCACGCTAAATGGCCAGCCGGCCGTGAATCTGCTGAACACCGTTACAGGCGCCCCCTTAACTGCCGACCAGGAGGCCCAGGCCGGGCTCACTTGCAACGGGGTAGCCGCAACTCTGACTTCACCCCTTCCCAGCCCATGCCTTGCGTCGCAGTTTGGTTCTACCCTCCTTTATATACCGGCGCCCGGGACAGAGAACGACGACCACAACCCGCAGCGAGTCTTGCCTCGCAGCCTGTTTGATCTCTCGGTCGGCGACGACAACCTGTTCCACGGCGACAAATACAAGTGGAGTTTGCGCTTCGATGCGATCAACCTTACTAATAAGGTTGCGCTGTACAACTGGCTGTCGACGTTCAGCGGCACGCATTACGTGACGCCGCGAACGGTGACGGTAACGCTAGGGTTCCATTTCTGACGCGCTTGGAGCGCACGTTCACGTCGAGCGAAGCGTGGGTGGCGCAGACATCGCGCATTTTGCCATGTCTGCGAACGCTGAGATCACCGACGGTCTCGAATTCACATCAAAACGTGACACCCAGGCCCGTGGTAAAGGCCACGTTGTTGTTGTGATTGCCGGCTGGCACGCTGCTCACGTAAAGGTCAACGAACCCGATGTTCGCGGTGAATTTGGAGGCCAATTTGATGCTCAGACCCGTGGTGGTATCAAAACGATACTTGCCCGTGCTGGTGAGGTTGGGATAGAAGTTGAAATCGTGGGTGAGAGCGATTCGTTTTGTCAAAGCCGTGCTGAGTCTCTCGCCCAGCAAGGCTTCGGCGCTTTGCGTGGCAGGCCCCCCGGTGTAGAACTTCGAGTTTACAAAGGTCAAGCCCGCGATTCCACTGAAAACGGTGCGCGAATTGTGAATGAAGTCGTGTCCGTAGCCGCCGCCATAAGTCTGGCGCAGATACAGCCCTTGCGCCTGGATATGGTCGAGCTCGCCAAAGACGAAGAGGAAATCCCTGGGAGTGATGAGGTAATCCTGGCGCAGGCTTGTGGTAAGGGTGTCGGAGCGGATTTCTATCGCATTCTGCTTGGCTTTGGAAAAGAGCATGAGCAGTGAGTAATTGGTGCGCCAGTGACGGATGAAGATGGGCGCTTCCGGGCGCTCGCGAGTCGCACCTACAATAGCGCTGATCGTCCCGGTCTGCTGGTCGCCGCGCTGCAGGTTGTAACCGAAATTGGCGGCTCCCTTCCAATCCTGATACAGCGCCGCGTGGTGTTCCACCAGCGAGGTGTAAGTGGTTTGCGGCATGATTACCGCTACGCTCGAGGCCGGCACAAGCCGGCTCTTGCCGCCGCTAGTGACTTGCCAGTCGCCGGAAGGCTGTAACCCGAGCTCTCCCCGCACGGTAGAATGGTCCGTCTTCACGATGACGGCGGGCGTGGTGGAGCTGAAGGATTTCACTTTGGACAGAGGGATTGTTGTTTCCCCCAACGTGTCCGATTTGAACGTCAGATTGCCGCCTTTCACCGTAACCCATGACCCGACGAGGCGTTCGCCATTCTTGAGCGTCAGAACGTCAGCGCTGGCAGGGATGGCAATCAACGAAAAGACAAGAACCAGCCAGATGATGTGCTTCATATGAGTCCTCCATTAGCTTCACGTAGTTTGTTGCATTCTGGACGGAATGGCCGAGACTGCTGACGGACCAAGGCCATTTTAACAGACCTCCGGGCTGCCGCATAAATTGACGGATATGTGCGCCGCGCTTGTGGTGGCCGCCCACGGCCGTCGATGGCGGTCTTTACAAAACGCATCGGCTGCAGCGGGTATCGCCACCCTCGATCATTACGCCTCCTCGTCAAGTGGTAGAATAACTGAAGATGGCAAGGACCTTACACGCCTCCATTCTGCTTGTCTGCTTTTCCCTGGCGGCACTGTCTCCGCTGGGGTGGCTGACCACGCGTCGGGGCAGACCGAATTGTTGCGCGTCCTCTTCTTGCTGCGCCCACGGACATTGTTCGATGAGTTCGATGAATTCGATGAGGCCGATGGCAGCGGCCTACGCCACGGGTTCAATGGGCCGGCGGAAATCCAAGATGCCGGCGACGTGCCCCATGGCGAAGCGTGCGCGGGCGAATCCCGGCATCGCGATGTGTTCCTGCTCGATCTCGCAGCGTTCATCGCTATTCACCGCGACGCTGGAACGCACCACGCTGGCTTTTGACCCTGCCGATTACAGCAATCTGCCGGTTGCCTTCGCGTCTTCCCCGCTCTTTCAACTGAGTTGTGCCGCCGCGTTGGAGGGCCATCCCCTGCCCGCCGACCATCCTCCAAGACGCCACTCCTAACCGCACAAATCAAACCCCAACTGACGCGACGGTTCCACGTTCCCTCGTGTCTCAGTCACGATGCTGAAAACACTTCCGCCTGACTGTCATTCTGAGCGAAGCGAAGAATCTCGGTTTGTATTAAATCGATAACGTGCGAGATTCTTGCTTCGCGTCACCCAGGACCACCTTCGGCTCCTCCAGAATGACACGCTCGCGGAGCTTTTCAGCAACCTGCTACGCGCTCGCGTGTGTGCCCTTGGAGGATTTCATGAAATGGAGAAGCGTTATTTTCATGCTATGCATGGCGGCGATTCCCGCGGTAATGAGCGGCGCCGCGCTTCAGATAACATTGCGCGGAATCACGCACGATCCTCAACACCGCCCTATTGCGGGAGCTGAAGTCACGATTCGCTCGGAACAAAAGGGCTTTTCGGCAACCGCGCGCTCCAACGCCAACGGCGAGTTCGAATTTCAGGGCGTTGTGCCCGGCGAGTACGTCATCACGGCGATTGCGCCCGGCTTCGCTAACCTCGCCCAGCCGCTTGAAATCAGATCCACGGACAATCCGGTGGTTCATCTTTGGATGAAAATCGCGGCCGTAAAGCAAACGATCAGGGTGTCGGGCGCGCCCGCGGCGCTCAACGCGGAGACGTCAACAACGCAGACCGTGATCTCCGCCCAGGAGATCACTCGAACTCCTGGCGCGGACCTTACCAACAGCCTGGCGATGATTACGGACTTTGTTCCCGGCGCCACCATGGTTCACGACATGCTCCACGTGCGCGGCGGCCACCAGGAGAACTGGTTTTTCGACGGCGTTCCGGTGATTAACACCAACATCGCGAGCAACGTGGGGCCGGTGATCGATCCCAAGAACATCGAGTCGCTTCAGACTCAAACCGGCGGCTATTCCTCCCAGTACGGAGACCGCACCTATGGATTCTTCAACGTGATCACTCCCTCCGGATTCGGCCGCAACAACGAGGTGGACTTGGACACGTCTTACGGCAGCTTTAATGAAACGGACGACCTGTTGAGCATCGGGAGTCATACGGAGCGCTCCGCCTATTATGCGAGCGTGGACGGGAACCGCTCGGATATTGGCCTTTCTACCCCCACCCCGCAACTCCTGCACGACCAGACCAGCGGCCTGGGCGGGTTCGCCTCGATCCTGTACAACCCCACCGCGTCAAATCAATTACGCGTCGTTGCCTCGATTCGAGGCGACCACTACCAGATTCCCAATACGCCCAGCCAGCAGACTGCGGGCTTGCGCGACCTCGACATCGAGCGCGACGCCATGCTCGGCTTCACTTGGGCGCATAGCACGCCCAGCGGCGTGGTCCTCACCGTTTCGCCCTTCTTCCATTTCAATCGGGCGGATTACGTTGGCGGCGCCGGGGATACCCCGTTTATCCTCAACAACAATCGGCGCTCGAGTTACGTCGGTGGCGACGCGGCGTTGGCAATCCCCAAGGGCAAGCATCACGCACGGCTGGGTGTAGAGATATGGGGCCAGCACGACAGCACGATTTTTGCTTTGCATGCCAATCCGGGGAACCAGGCGCTCACGCAGACGTTCCGGCCCTGGGGAAACTCAGCATCCGTTTTTGCCGAAGACCGGTACAAGCCGGCTTCGTGGCTATCGCTTAATGCGGGAATCCGGCTCACTCACTATGGAGGACTTATCAGCGAGAATGCGGCGGACCCTCGCGTGGGCGGCGCGGTTGAAATTCCTCGGATTCATTGGGTTCTCCACGGTTATTTCGCACAGTATTATCAACAGCCACCGCTCGATTCGGTTTCCGGGCCTCTACTGGATTTTGCCCTCAACCAAGGGTTCGGATTTATCCCGCTGCGGGGCGAGCGAGACCACCAGTGGGATGTAGGACTTTCCGTCCCGGTTCACGGCTGGTTTCTGAATGTGGACCATTTTCGTACAAGCGCCAGCGACTTCCTCGACCACGATGAAGTGGGAAACTCCGATATTTTTCTGCCTCTCACCGACTTGGCGGCGCGGATTCAGGGGACGGAAGTGGAGGTGCGCTCGCCGCAGCTTTTCGGCCGCGGTCAGTTGCGGATCGCCTATTCCAATCAGCTTGCCGAGGGATTGGGTCCCATTACGGGCGGTCTGATTGAATACGCGCCCACGAGCTATTTCCTGCTTGACCATGACCAGCGCAATACGCTGAGCACTGTTTTGAGCCTTCACCTTCCCTTCCGAAGCTGGGCCACTTCGAGCTATGCCTTCGGCTCCGGCTTCGTGAACGGCAGCGGGCCCGCGCACCTGCCGCCGCACTCGGTTTTGGGCGTTGCCCTCGGCAAGTCATTTGGCGAGCGTTTTTCGGTGAGCGTCAACGCGCTAAATCTTACTAACACTCGCTTCATGTTGGATAACAGCAACACGTTTGGTGGTACTCATTACGTGGATCCCCGCCAGCTTTATGTGGAGCTGCGCTGGCGCTTTCATTACTGAGTGAACCCCGAAGGCGTGCCGTCACGAAGGAAGGCACGATTCTGCGCTTGGTGTCCTGGCAACTTTGTGATGAAATGATTTGGGCCGCGGCGCCGCGATCTACGCTGGGGAGCTCCGGCGCCGGAGGCAGCGCCGCAGCGGCGGCAATCGGCGGCGGATCAGGCCGCTTCAATTATTCCAGGGAGGATAGAAGACATATGAAACGTCGTGATTGGCTCACCAGTTCTCTGGCGGCATCAGCATTGGCGGCGCTGCCGGCGATGGATTCCGGGGCGCAGGTGCAAGCGATCTCACCTTCCGCTGCGCGTGATTTCTACGTGCTCAAACGCTATCAGCTTCGCAACGGGCCGCAGCAGCGC
>JBOGJZ010000473.1:0-6056 GCA_050745645.1 Terriglobia bacterium
CGGCCGAGAAGTTTCCGGACGCGGATCACACGCTGGGGACGCAGATGAAGTCCGTAGGAGAAGTGATGGCGATCGGCCGCACTTTTAAAGAGGCGCTCATGAAGGGCATGCGGTCGCTTGAAACTGGGCGGAAGACGCCCGCTCCACCCGAGGACGCAGAAGAGCTGCGCCGGCGCTTGGCCGTCCCGCATCCTGAGCGCCTGTGGGATCTGCTTTACGCCTTCCGCGCCGGCCATTGCGTGGAACAAGTGGCAGATCTCACGCGAATCGACCCTTGGTTCCTGGATCAGATGCGGCAGATTGTTACCATGCAGGCTGAAATGCAGCGTTTTGATGTACATTCGGCGCCTGCCTCCGCCCTGCTCGAAGCCAAGCGGCTTGGCCTTTCGGACGGTGATCTTGCCGAGTTATGGAACACGACGGCTGAAATCGTGCGCGGCCGGAGACTGAAGGCCGGCGTGCGGCCTGTTTATAAGCGTGTGGACACCTGCGCAGCGGAATTTGAGTCCTTCACGCCGTACCTCTACTCGAGTTACGAGAGCGAAGATGAAGCAGAGCCGACGGCGCAGCGGAAGATCGTGATCCTGGGTAGCGGGCCGAACCGGATCGGGCAAGGGATTGAGTTCGACTACTGTTGTTGCCACGCCGCTTTTGCGCTCAAAGAAGAAGGCTTTGAAACGATCATGGTGAACTGTAATCCGGAGACTGTTTCGACGGATTACGATACAGCCGACCGCCTCTACTTTGAGCCACTCACCTTTGAAGATGTGATGGCCATCGTTGAAAAGGAGAAACCATCCGGCGTCATCGTGCAGTTCGGCGGGCAAACGCCCTTGAACCTGGCGCGGCAACTTAAGGACGCCGGCGTGCCGGTGATCGGCACTTCGCCCGAATCGATTGAATTGGCTGAAGACCGCAAGCATTTTGGCGCGTTGCTTGCCCGCTTCGGCATCGCGCAACCGGAAAACGGCGCGGCAATGAACGCTGATGAGGCGGTTACGATTGCCCGGCGGATCGGGTATCCAGTGCTGGTGCGCCCGTCCTACGTGTTGGGCGGACGAGCGATGGTGATCGCTTACGACGAGCGCACGCTTGCGAATTACGTGGAGCGCGCTGCGAATCTGCAAAGAGCGTTACCAATTCTTGTTGACCGGTTTCTGGAAAATGCAACCGAAGTGGATGTGGACGCGCTGGCGGACGGCGAGCGCGTGGTGGTCGCAGGCATTATGGAGCACATCGAAGAGGCCGGCATTCACTCCGGCGACAGCTCCTGCGTGCTGCCCTCGGTTCAGCTTTCAGCCGAGGTCCGCCACGAGTTGAGGAAATATACCGTGGAACTGGCAAGAGCGCTCAGCGTGGTGGGTCTTATGAACGCGCAGTACGCCATCCAAAACGGGAAAGTCTACGTGTTGGAGGTGAATCCGCGCGCTTCACGCACCGTACCCTACGTCAGCAAGGCAACCGGCGTTCCACTCGCCAAGATTGCGGCAAAACTCATGGTGGGCCGCAAGCTGAGCGAATTCAAACTCGAAGATGAACTGCCGGTACGGCATTATTTTGTGAAGTCTCCGGTTTTCCCGTTTCAGAAATTCCCCGGCGTGGACACAATCCTGGGACCGGAGATGAAATCTACCGGGGAAGTGATGGGCGTGGGTGAGACGTTCGGTTTGGCTTTTAGCAAGGCGCAGCTCGCAGCCGGCCAGAGGATTCCAGAAACTGGCCGTGTTTTTCTGTCGGTGAACGACCAGGATAAGCGCCAGGCAATTCCGCTGGCGCGCGACTTGCGCGAGTTGGGTTTCACGCTGGTCGCCACGCGGGGCACGGCCCAGGCGCTGCAGGCGGCGGGGCTGCCGGTGGAGCAAGTCTATAAGGTTAATGAGGGACGGCCGAACGTGGTGGACTTGATCAAGAGTGGAAAACTGGACCTATTAATCAATACGCCTCTCGGCGGACCTTCACGTTTTGACGAGAAAGCGATCCGGCGCGCCGCGGTGCAGCACGGCGTTGCCTGTATCACCACGCTGTCTGCGGCCGCCGCGGTGGTGAACGGGATCCGCGCCAGGCGCGAGCAACCAGTCAGGGTTTTCAGCCTGCAGGACCTACACGGGCAGCAGGGTAGCCGTTCAGCTTGAATGTAGAGGCTTTGCGCCTCCACGTGACGAGGTAAACTCGCCGCTACACTTTCAAACTGCACCCGCACAAGGTCCCGTCAAAGTCGCGGTTGAACCTCTTGTAGCGCAGCGTTCGCATTATAACGCAGCGTTTCTTCTACCGGATGAAACGCCGCAGAGCCTGCCCTGAGCGCAGCGAAGGGGCTGAAAAGCGAGCCCTGCGCTACAAGAGAAGGGCCCGCAGGGCGAATGATTCCCGGCTTTGGCGGAACCCTGCTGTACCCGCAAGAGCGCCGTGCAACTTCCTCGCCGGCGTAGTACAATGGCTGACCCAGGTAAATTCCACAAATCAACGGGGAGGCCCATGACTCACCAGGAAATCGTCGCCAATCTTGCAGGTGCTTTTCCACCGGTATCGACACCCTTCAACCGGCGAGGCGGTGTGGATGAAAAGGGGTTTCGCGCGAACATGGAGCGCTACACAGGCATCGGCCTCGGCGGCGTGGTGGTGTCCGGATCGACCGGTGAAGCGCCTTACTTGACCGAACCCGAGCGGCTGCGGCTGATCGAGATCGCCCGTGAAGTCATTCATCCGCCGGAGCTGGTGATTGCCGGCACAGGCCTCGAAAGCACGGAGGCAACGCTCCGGCTCAGCCGTGAAGCGGTGGCGCGCGGCGCGGACGCTCTCCTGGTGTTGCCGCCTGTTTACTACAAGTCGGCGATGAAGCCCGAGATTATTGAGAACCACTATCGCGCGGTTGCAGACGGAGTGAAACGGCCGGTTCTGATCTATTCGATCCCTCAGTGCTCCGGACTTCAAATGGACGTCGCGATGATCGGACGCCTCTCACGGCGCCCCAACATTGCCGGTCTTAAGGAGAGCTCCGGGAACGTGGATTTTGTTCGCGCCATTCTAGGCAAGGTGAAGAAAGGCTTCCATCTGCTGATGGGATCCGGCGGGGGATTCGTTGCTGCCCTGGATTCAGGCGCCGCGGGGGGAATCGTCGCGCAGTGCGGATTCGAACCACGGCTATGTATTGGTCTATATGAAGCCTATCGCCTGGGCGACCGGGTTACGGCGGAGCGTTTGCAGTCGCTTTTGCGCATTCTGGTGAGCGAGATCACAGCGCCCTATGGGATTCCTGGAGTCAAAGCAGCCCTCGACTTGAGCGGTTACGTAGGAGGCGATCCCCGCCCTCCTCTATCACCGCTCGGGGCAGCGGTGCGCCGGAAAATCGCGTCGGCGCTCAAGCGTGTGCGCGCCGAATTGAACGTGTGATCCGCCGCCTTCCCGCAGTCTGTCATTAATAATCCAGGAAGGCCGTTCGGCTATTTTCAGGGCAGAATGGCGTCAGGTTTGAGGGACGCTGATGCGTCAGTCTCTGGATGTTCGCCTTCAGGCGGGTAATCGCGCTCCGGTGAATCTGTGAAACACGGGACTCTTTGACGCCCATCTTGTGGCCCGCTTCCTTCATCGTGAGGTCGCGCTCATAGTAGAGCGTAATGACCATTCGTTCCTTTTCCGGCAAGAACGCGGAGGCCCGGTGAAGGAGCGCCCGCTGCTCAGACCGGTAGCACAGCTCGAACGGGTTGTCGTGTTCGCTGACCCATGAACTTGCTTCACCGGCAGCTTTCGTTTCCGGAATTCGGTTGGGCCTCATCCACGCCACATCCACGCCGTTCAGCTCCTGAACCATCTGGTACCATTCTGTTAGATCAACGCCGAGAGCGCTCGCCATCTCATCGTCGCCAACCGGGCGGCCAAACGCGCTCTGCAGATGGTGGTAGACTTTCTCTGCATTTCTGCTCTTCTGCCGCACATCGCGCGAAACAGAATCCATCTGCCGCAGGCTGTCAAGGATTGCGCCGCGAATGCGGTGGCGGGCGTAGGTCTCGATTTTGACGTGGCGCCGCGCGTCGAATTTCCGCACCGCGTTCAGCAAACCCACAATGCCTGCGGCTTCCAGGTCATCCAGATCGGCGTGACGCGGCAGGCGCTCGAGCATCTGGCAGGCCACCCTTCTCACCAAGGGAAGCAGGCTTACGGCCAGGCTGTCGGGTTTTTGATAGCCTTGGGCCGCGGCGCGAGCAGAGGGTGAGCGCACGCCGGACCGCAGGTGAGATGATTCCTTGTCTGCCGTTTGGGTGTGCGAACCACTTCTCCGCGACGCGAGGCGACTCCGCAGTTCCTGCTTGCGCTCTTGTTTGTAAAGTGTAGGCATAGGACTCCTCGCCTTATCTTTGCCAAGGCGTCACACAGACTCGTCAGCCATTGCTCGTGTTGCTTTGCGATACCTGCAAAGCTTGAAAAATAACCCTCGCTCATCGCATCCTTCCGTCCGTAGCCGGACGGCGGATTGCTTTAATTAGTTAGCCGGGTTCCGGAGCGCGGATTCCCGAGCCGGCTGAGCGTAGCCCGGTGGCTTGTGAATTCCGCCGTTGCTGTGAGATTGTCTCTGAATCTCACGCAAAATAGTCCGGGGGATGGAAAGAAAAACATGCACGACCTCAGGATCAAACTGCCGGCCGGACTGGCTACTGATCTCTTTGAACGAGTCTTCAAAAGGGAGCGCCCTGCGGTATGGACGGTCGGAAGTCATGGCGTCAAACGTATCCGCAACCGCGAAAATTCGCGCTCCGATTGGAATATCGGGGCCGGGAATGCGGTCCGGGTAACCGGAACCGTCATAACGCTCATGATGGGCCCGAACGATGGCGGCGGCCGGGGCTAGAAAGGCGATGCGGCATACGAGATGGTAGCCGATCAAAACGTGGGTCCGCATCACGGCTTCCTCCTCCGGCGTCAACCGGCCTTCTTTAAGCAGAATTCCATCAGGAATGCCGATTTTGCCGATGTCGTGCAGGCAGGCGCCGCGCGAAATCTCGCGAAGCTCGCCTTCCTGCATTCCCATAACCTCTGCCATCTTCAGAGCGTAATGCGTGACGCGGCTGGAGTGGCCGCCTGTCGCGGAGTCACGTAAATCCAGCGCCGCGCCCAGGGCCTCCAGCGTCTCGTCATAGGTGGTTTTGACCTCGCTGAGCGCTTGGAGCAATTGCTGAGTTTTTTCCGCCACCATTTCTTCGAGCCTTTGGCGGTAAGACTCCAGCTCCAGCTCCAGGCGCTTTTTATCAAGAGCCTGAGCGACGCTGTGCAGCACTGCGTCGAGCCGGAACGGTTTCACCACGTAGTCTGACGCGCCCTTTTTCATCGCGTCGATGGCGGTCCGCACGTCCTGTTCCCCCGTGACTAGCAGGAAGGCTGCGTCTGGGCGCTCGAAGCGCGCCGCCTGCAGGAAATCGAGGCCGGAAATGCCCGGCATGTGCAAGTCGGAGAGGATCAGGTCGAACGATTCGCGGCGAAGTCTTGAGAGGCCTTCCTCCCCGCTTGAAACCATTTCGCAGTCGTAGCTTTCGCTCCGCAGCTTTAAGCGCAGCATTTCGCAAATCGCCGGGTCGTCATCGACGATCAGAATGCGCGCGAGGCATTTGCCGTTGGTCATTCCCTCACCCAATCCGGAATTTTCCAGGTATTCCAAAGGAGATAGGGCAAGCCCAGCTCCCTACCAAAAGTTTTGCACAGGCCGGTTCCCCCAGACCATCAACCGCCATCGCGACCTTTGAGCACGTCTTCGCTGGACAAAACCGAGCTAATCGTCTCAACCAGCGCGCGCCGGACAATAGGCTTCGAGACATAGGCATCCATGCCGGCCTCCAGGCAGCGCTCGCGATCGCCTTTCATGGCATGGGCGGTCATGGCGATCACTGGCAGGCGGCGTACCTGGTTCTTTTCGTGCTGGCGGAGGACCGAGACTGCTTCCAAGCCGTCCATTTCAGGCATCTGCACGTCCATGAGAACCAGATCAAACGTCTGCTTCTCAATTGCCGCCAGCGCCTCAAGTCCGTTCGCAGCAACGACCACCTGATTTCCCATTTTTTCAAGCAAGC
>JBOGJZ010000474.1:0-7160 GCA_050745645.1 Terriglobia bacterium
CTGCCTATATTTTAGGTATTGAATGTGTCACCCTTGGCATCATCGCGTTTATCCTGAGCGGACTCCGGGGCATCATCCCATCCTGGGCGGCGATTGCGCTTCTAGTGCTCCCGGCGACGGAATCCGCAGTCCGCATCATCAACCAGCTTGTGAGTTTCCTGATTAAGCCCAGCCGGTTGGCCAAGCTGGATTTTTCCGATGGGATCCCTCCTGATTGCGCCACTTTGGTGGTCGTTCCAATTCTTCTGCTTTCAGAGCAACAGGTGCGTGAGGCCGTCGAGGATTTGGAAATCCGCCACCTCGCCAACGCGGACGCAAATTTGTATTTCGCTTTGTTGACCGACTTGCCGGATTCAATAAAATCCCCGGATGAGCCTAACGAGAAAGAAGAGTTAGTGGATCTCTGCGTTAAACTCATCGAAGACCTAAACAAAAAGTATCAGGATCAGCAGAAAGGTTCTTTTTTCCTCTTCCATCGGCGCCGCGTTTACAATCCTACCGAAGGCGTCTGGATGGGATGGGAACGCAAGCGCGGAAAGCTGCTTGATTTGAACAGGATGTTGCGCGGTGACTCAGATATCTTTTCTGTGAAAATCGGCGATTTTACCGTCTTGCCCTTGATTCGCTACGTGATTACGCTTGATTCGGACACAGGCTTGCCGCGCGACGCTGCTCACCGTCTGATAGGAACGCTGGCCCATCCATTGAACCGGGCCGTTGTCGATCCGGAAACGAACACCGTTGTCAAAGGATACGGAATTTTGCAGCCGAGGGTCGGCGTCAGCGTCCACTCGGCCGCCCGCTCGCGGCTTGCAAACATCTATTCAGGTCAGGCAGGGCTTGACCTTTATACGCGGGCGATTTCGGACGTTTACCAGGACCTGTTTGGGGAGGGGAGCTTTGCCGGAAAAGGAATCTACGAGGTAGACGTTTACCAGCAGGTGTTGGATCGACGGTTCCCCTCCAATGCGCTGCTGAGCCACGACCTCATCGAAGGATCGTACGCACGCGCCGGGCTGGCTTCCGATATTGAAGTGATTGACGACTACCCATCGCACTTTAGCGCTCACAGTCGCCGGAAGCATCGCTGGGTGCGAGGCGACTGGCAAATTTTGCGCTGGCTCCGGAGCCGCGTGCCGGGTTATAGCGGGGAACTCGTCCCCAACCCGATACCGTTCATCTCGCGCTGGAAGATTCTGGATAACCTGCGACGCAGCTTGATTGAAGCGGCCACCTTAGCGCTCCTGGTTGCAGGGTGGACGTTTTTGCCGGGAGGAGCGCTCTATTGGACGGTGGCGACACTGGTCCTTCTGCTCCTGCCGTCATACCTGCAGCTTTGCCTCTCGATGGCCGCGGCGAGCGGCTCCGGCAATTGGGCAGGTTCATTGAGAGAGGCCGCCAAGGGCTTTGTCACCGAACAAGTGAATGTCCTGTTTACACTAGTGTTTTTATTCCACCAGACGCTGATGACACTCGATGCTATCTTTCGCACTCTCATTCGCCTCATCGTGACGCATCGAAGGTTCCTGGAGTGGGAAACCGCGGCGCAGGCGGAGCTGAGCCTGCGGAAAAGGACACCGGTGGAAACCAGCCTGAATCTGACGGTGTGGCTCTCGCTGGTTCTAGGCGGAACGCTTGCTTATTTCCGCCCGCGTTCGTTTCCGGAGGCGCTGCCGTTTCTTGTTGCCTGGATTTGCTCTAAGCCCATTTGCCGCTGGTTAGACCGCCCTTTGCCTCCGGTGCACAGCGAGCTATCCTCGAAGGACGAATTCCTATTGCGAAACGTTGCACTGCTCACCTGGAGATTTTTTCGCGTCTGGAGTCATGCTGAATCAAATTGTCTGATCCCGGATCACGTTCAAGAATCGCCTTTGCTTGTTGCCAAAACTATATCGCCGACCAATCTCGGATTCCTGTTTGCCTCTCGGCTAGCCGCGTTCGATCTGGGCTATCTGACCGTGGAAGAATTCGTCCAGAAAAGCCGGCAGACGTTGGCCAGCGCTCTGAAGCTGCCCCGGTTCAGAGGCCATTTTTACAATTGGAGTGACATTGAGACTCTACAGTCTCTCAATCCGCACTTTGTTTCGACAGTCGATAGCGGGAACCTGGCCGCGTGCCTGTGGGTTTTGAAACAGGCTTGCATTGAAATTGAAACCGAGCCGCTGTTTCACGGGGCTCTTTGGCGTGGGATCCGGAATCATCTAAGCCTTCTGCAGAATCTCGCCGGCAGGGCCGCGGTTTCAAACCCGGTAGTCGCCGTGATCGAAGGGCTGCGGGAAGAATTTGCCTCGCTGGGCGATGACACCTCTGCATGGATCGCCTCACTTGGGCAACTGGAGCAAAGAGCTGAGGAGCTTGAGGGCATTCTGGCCGAAGAGGATGCTACTCCTGGGCATGACGAAAGACTTTGGTGGGCGGCTGAGTTCCACCTCCGGCTTGCGAGCGTCAGCAAAATGGCGCGTGCGCTCATGCCATGGCTGCTCCCTGAACACAGGTCCATATTTTCGTATCCCAATATTCTCCCGCTCATTGATCCCAACCGCGCTGACTTGCGGGAGCTGCCTCAGATGCTTGCCGGGATTGAAAACCGCTTGCAGCAACTCATCGAGAACTCAAACGCGGAGTTCAAGGTCCGGGTGCAGGCCCGTTCCGGGCTGGAAACCATTCGCGCCGCGAAAGACAATGTTCAACGCCTCGCCGAAGCGCTCAGGAATCTAGCAGAAACTTCTGAGTCGCTTGTCGCCGGAATGGACTTCAGCTTCCTCTATAATCCCGCACGAAAGCTCTTTTCCATCGGTTACAACGCACAGGCCGGACGGCTGGAACAAGCCTGCTACGACCTTCTGGCCTCCGAATCCCGCACCGCGGCTTTTATCGCTATCGCCAAGGGAGACGCGCCGCAGGAGAGCTGGTTTAAGCTCGGCAGGACGCATACCCTTTTCCAGGGAGACCGGATGCTGCTTTCATGGTCTGGAACGATGTTTGAATACCTGATGCCGGCCCTTTGGATGCGAGCTTACCCGGACACAATCCTGGGCCGGAGCCAGCACGCAGTGGCGCGCTGCCAACGGAAATTCGGCCGGAAGCATCGGAGGCCGTGGGGTGTTTCCGAGGCTGCCTACAGCGGAAAAGATGAGGCGGGAAACTATAACTATCGTGCCTTCGGCATTCCTGGAATCGCCCTCGATCCCGAGATTTCAGCGGACGTTGTAGCCCCTTACGCCACCTCGCTCGCTCTCCAGGTTGACCCGGAAGCTGCGGTCCAGAATTTTCGCAGCATGGAGCGGATGGGCTGGCTAGGCGCTTACGGATTTTATGAGTCAGCCGGCTACAAGCGGACAGGACGCACCGGCAGGCCGAAACACGAGTTGGTCCGTTCGTGGATGGCCCACCATCAAGGAATGACGCTTATGGCTCTCGACAATGTGCTGAGCAAAGGACCTTTTCAGCGGCGTTTCCATGCTGAGCCCCGTGTTCAAGCCACCGAATTGATTCTTCACGAGCGCATCCCGGAGACGACGATTCGCGCCATTCCCAGAGAGAAACACCGGCACGAAGGGGCCGCCCCGCCGCTTGAGCTATCCGCGCAGTAACCGGCTCCGTGCGTGACGCATTCCGATTGCATGCGGACGTGCGTGTCGTAGGACTGCGCAGGAATTGTGGAGGCCGGTCGATGACACAGCATCGCCATTTCAGAGATGGCTGCCTGCCGCCACTTCTCCGGGAAGGTTTGGAGGCTTGTGGTAGAATCAGCTTAATTGGAGGTTGGGGGTTCTCAGGTGTGGCCAAGCCATTTTGCTGATGGGGCAACTCTGGTTGAGCGCATGACATCTCCGTAAGGTCTGCAAAGACGCCGTTGTAGGTTTTTGCCAGGTGGCGGTGGGTCAATCCCGTCGCGGAAGAATTTAAGAGCAATGTCATTCACAAGGCTTGAGGTTGGAACGGAAGCAAACCAGCAAAGCCCGGCCCGTGCGGATGCCGGTCAAGCCATATTCGCGGCATCTCTAATCGAAGCTCCCTCCCTTCCCGTCTCGCTCTGGCGTCTCATCCAGGAGCGGCGTCATGAGCCCAAAATTACCGTTCCTCCAGAGTATTATCGTGGCGAGGTGATGCTTCCCGTATCGGACGAGGCGCCGCTTTGGAGCCATCTGTGGGAGCAGCTTCGCAGTTTGCGCGAAACGCCCCAACCGCCCGCGATTCCTATCACGTCACAACCAGCGGAAGTTGGCGATATCTGGCAGGACTATAAGTTCCAGCCGGCTTCGCTTGGAAACGCCATTCTGGTCCTCGCCATTTTTCTGGCAGCCCTGCTGCTGCCTTACATTGTTCTCGGCATTCATCAACCGGTCCAACAGGCCGACGTTATTCCCATTCAGCTTTCACCTTACCTGCTCCACATTCCGCCGGGACTGAAGCAGGCAGGCGGTGGAGGAGGCGGCGGGAACCATACGCCCAGACCGGCTTCAAAGGGCGCTGCTCCAAAATTTGCCTGGCATCAATTGGCCCCTCCGGTGACCAAGATCGTGATTCCAAAGCCGCAGCTTCCAGTGGAGCCGACCCTGCTTGGGCCGCCGGACCTGAAGATCAAGATGGCCGATAACATGTGGGGTAATCCTACAGCGGTTCCCGCACCTCCCTCAAATGGGCCGGGCGGTGGAGGAGGAATTGGCACAGGGACAGGCACGGGGATCGGCTCAGGCAAAGGCGGCGGGCTCGGCGCAGGAAATGGCGGAGGAACCGGCGGCGGAGTATTCAGCGTCGGCGGCGGCGTCAGCCAGCCGATTCCCATCTATGATCCCGACCCGCCCTATTCTGAGCAAGCGCGCAAAGCAAAATATCAGGGAACCGTCGTGGTTTCTATCATCGTAGACGCGCAAGGCCTGGTGCATGACGTCCGCATTGTAAAGCCGCTTGGCCTCGGCCTTGACGAGGAAGCCGTCAATACAATCAAAACCTGGAAGTTCAAACCCGCCGAGCAAAACGGCGCGCCCGTTCCTGTCCGCATCATGGTTGAAGTCACATTCCACCTCTTCTGAAAGCAGCAGTAATAAGGGGGGAATGAGACGGAATGGCCAAGCTGCGCCACGCCGCCAGGGAGCGCCGGAAGTTAAAAGTTTTCACAAGGTCGATGCGGACTCTGGCAGCTCTGCGGCAGCCGTTGATGATTCACGCTCGGAGCGAAGCTTCGCCTTTATGGCCTGAAAGACCAGGCGCAGGATCGTCACGCGGTTTTCAAACAAGACCAAGGCCCACTCGCGCTTTCGCATTTGCGGAAAGTAAATTCCACGAAAAGCCAGCCGGGCGCACAAATGCATGATGCGGTCTCCAACTGGTCTTGACTCCAGCCACCTCATGGCGCGAGCGGTGGTCGATGGAGCGTAGGAGGCTGTCCAGGCGTTCCGAACCTCAGCCTGCGCCTCTTCCATAGAAATGGCCAGCGGAGTGTGCGCCATGACGAAAGGCTTGAAGTCCAGCCAATGCTTGGGGCGGGTAAGCCGCCCTGCGGCAGCGAGCTTATTATATAAGGGAGTTGCGGGATAGGGGGTGAGTAATCCGAAGACCGGCAGGCCGGGAGGCCAGGAATTGATCTGCTCCAATGTGCGGTCCGCTGAGCCGGGACGGTCGCCATCCATGCCGAAAATGAAGGACGTAATCGCATAGAGTCCGTGGCGGGCAAGACGGTCGAGGACAGCGCCGTATTCGCTGGGTTTGTTGAACCCCTTGGCGACGCTTTTCAGATTCTCAGGGTCTATCGATTCAAGGCCCATGAAAATCCACTTGCCGCCGCTCTGCGAGATCAGCGAGACCAATTCTTCATCACGCAGCAGATTCATGCTGATCTGAGCCACCCAGGGCACCTGGGCGTTGGCCGCAATAATATCACGCAGCAGCGACTTGAGCCGTTTTGAGTTGATGGCAAAATTATCATCGATGAAAAAGACGGCGATCTTGCCCTGGAGCCGCTTCTCCAATGATTTCAGCAGCAGCAGTTCCTTGACGACGCTTTGGTTCGAGCGGAAGCGGATCGAATCGCCGAAGAAGCCCGTCACCGTACAGAATTCACAACCGTACGGACAGCCTCGCCCCGATTCAATGGGAATCAGATGAAAACTTTGCCAGGTCATCCCGGCGCCCGCCAACAAGCGGCGGGCCAGCTTGGGAAAGCGATGGATCAAGTCGAACTGATCGAGATCCATCCGGTCCCAGGAAATCTCCGGGTAGTCGCTAAGGGTAGGCTTTACTTCTTTGCCCTCAGCATCGAGAGGAGCATAGACTTCCTTCAGCGCGCCACGCTCAGCATCACGGACAATCTCTGGCCAGGTGGCGTCGGCTTCACCCAGCGCCACAGCATCCGCATGACGCGGACCGCCATCACGCCCCAGCACTTCATCCGGTACTTCAGTGGCGTGCGGGCCGCCCATCACCACGGGGACGCCCAGCGCGCGCACCGCATCAGCCATGCGATAGGCTTTGGCCGCCATGCGCGTCATGGAGCCGATCCCAACCAACCCTACTTGGTTCGCACGGACGTATCCGGCCAGTTCTGTTTCGTCCATTCGCCGCGCGTTGCCATCCACCAGAAGCACTTGATGTCCGGGTGGGGTCAGCGACTTGAGCAGAAACATCCACAGGTGCGGCATGAAATTGTTAGTGATTTCGTTATCAGGATTGTAAAGCAGGATATTCATCGTCCTCTCGCATTCTCGTCATAATCCCTCCAGCGGGCTACGATTAGGCGAAACGACTGATACGATAGGAGTTTCGCAAGTCAGTCGGAAATGAAGAGCCATTATACACCTGCCCGCCCAAAATTCAGCAGCAATCTAACGTAACATTTTTAGAGTGCGCGACAGGGCAATAACGGGCAGGTGATCTCACCTGTCTGAAGAGCCGAAGGCGGTCTCATTCATTACGCTCAGGGCAGGTCCTGGGCAAAGCGAAAAGATTCTGGCGCTAAAGGCGATTTTTCAGGGCAGTCGCTCATGCCGCCTTGCGACACCCACAAATACAAAGATGTCATTCCCGCGAAAGCCGGAATGACATTTTGGACCTCACTGGACCCCCGCTTTCGCGGGGGTGACCGCCTGGGGGGAAAGCGCTGCCTGACCCAAATTTTCGTAGCAGGATCATAGCCTTAACCTCGCGCTGGAAATTGTTGC
>JBOGJZ010000475.1:0-4154 GCA_050745645.1 Terriglobia bacterium
CCTTGCTCCAGGCAGGGAAGGTAATGTTCAGTCTGCCGCGGATCGCGGCGATTCGAGGGTTTGTGATGAACCACCTCATTCATCACCGCGCCCAGCTCGGCGTCTATCTACGGCTCAATGACGTTCCCGTCCCGGCCATTTATGGGCCTTCCGCAGACGAGCGTCAGCCTTTCGGCGAGTCATAACAGAGGACATGACTGTCAAGTTAGCTCAGGTGCCCACCCCAGGTGAACGGTTGTGCGGTCACCGCCGCGCAGGCTGGGCGGACATTTCGTGAAAGTACGCGTGGGCTCCAGGATTATACGCCGGCCTTTTGGTGCTGCTCGCGCAGGACAGCCTTGCGGCTTAGCCGAATCTTGTTGCCCTCGATTGAAATTACCTTGACGAGAAGCTGGTCACCCTCTTTGAGTTCCTTGCGGATGTCTTGAATGCGGTGCTCGGCCACTTCACTAATGTGGAGCAACCCGTCGGTGCCGGGAAAAATCTCCACAAACGCGCCGAAATCCGCCAGGCGAACCACCTTGCCGAGGTAAGTCTTGCCGATCTCGGCCTCGGCCATCAGGTCCTTCACCATCTTGATGGCCTTATCAGCCGCGGCTTGGTCTGTGGCGGCGATGTTGACCCTGCCGTCATCTTCCACGTCGATCTTCACGCCGGTCTGTTCAACGATGCCCCGAATCACCTTGCCGCCCGGCCCGATCAGTTCCCCAATTTTCTGCGGGTTGATGCGAAGCGTGTAGATATGCGGGGCGTACTCAGAGATCGCGGTCCGTGGCTCCGGTAGGGCTTCCAGCATTTTACCGAGCACGTGAAGCCGGCCTGCCCTGGCTTGCTCAAGCGCCTCGGCCATAATCTGAGGAGTCACGCCGGTGATCTTGATGTCCATCTGGAGCGCGGTTATGCCGTTCTTGGTCCCGGCCACCTTAAAGTCCATGTCGCCATAGTGATCTTCTGCGCCTGCGATGTCGGTAAGGATCGCATAACGGTCTCCCTCTTTGACAAGGCCCATTGCAATGCCGGCAACGGGCTCTGAGACCGGCACGCCCGCGTCCATCAAAGCCAGGCAGCCGCCGCAAACAGTGGCCATAGAAGACGAGCCGTTGGATTCAAAAATGTCCGAGACAACTCGAATCGTGTATGGGAATTTATCTTCACCGGGCATCACGGCGCTCAGCGCGCGCTCCGCCAGATTTCCGTGCCCAATCTCGCGCCGCCCCGGGCCGCGTAGGAACCCAACTTCGCCAACGCTGAAAGGCGGGAAATTGTAATGCAGCATGAAGCGCTTAAACGCCTCGCCTTCCAGCACATCGAGGCGCTGCATATCCTCGGCTGTACCAAGCGTGGCCGTCACGAGCGCCTGCGTTTCTCCACGCGTGAACAGGGCTGACCCGTGCGTTCTCGGCAGCAGTCCCGCCTCACAAGTGATCGGCCGAACTTGATCAAAAGCCCGCTTATCCGGGCGGCGGCGCGTGAGAAGCACGTCGTCGCGAAACATCTTCTCATACAGCGTTTCAAAGGCGCGCCCCGCCTCTTTTTTCTTCTCCTCCTCGCCGGCTGGATAGCTTTCGAGCAGTTGCTCTCGAAGCGCATCGATTTTGCGCTCGCTTTCCAGCTTTGAATACTTGGACGTATCCATCGCCTCGCGCAGGGGATCTTTGACGCGAGAAGAAACTGCTGTGGCGATGGCGGCGTCGTGCATGGGAGGATGAAAGTCGCGCTTGCGGATGCCAAGCTTAGTAAACAGTTCTTCTTCTGCCGCCACGATCTTACGGATTTCTGCGTGGGCGTGCTCAATGGCCTCAAGAATAGTGGCTTCGGAGACCTCGTTCGCGGCAGCCTCTACCATGACTATGGCCTCGCGAGTCCCCGCGACTACCAGGTTAAGTAAACTGGTCTTCATCTCCGCGTAAGTCGGGTTCGTCACAAACCGCCCGTCGAGCAGCCCCACCCTTACGGCTCCTACAGGGTTCATGAAGGGAATATCGGAGAGGTAGAGAGCTGCGGCGCCGGCGACCAGGCCGATGATGTCCGGGCTATGTTCGGAATCCGCCGAGAGGACCATCGAAATCACCTGCGTTTCATCGTTGAAGCCCTCGGGAAAGAGGGGCCGGACCGGGCGGTCAATGAGCCGGCTGGTGAGAATCTCCCGCTCCGTAGGGCGCCCCTCGCGTTTGAAAAAGCCCCCGGGAATTTTCCCCGCCGCGTAGTTGTACTCGCGATAGTCCACGGTCAACGGGAAGAAGTCAATCCCCTCGCGTGGTTCCGCGGTGCAGGAGGTGGCAAGCACCACCGTGTCTCCGTATCTCACGCACGCAGAGCCGTTCGCCTGTTTGGCGAATTTGCCCCAACTTATCGAGAGGGTGTTAGCGCCTAAAGGAATGCTGATCTGGTGTTCCATTAATTGTCCTCCATACTTCGGGTGCTTATTCGCGGATGCGCTTGTCCTTACGGCGCTATGCCGGGTGTCTAGCCTACAGATGATTGAGCAGGAAGTAGCCCTCGAGTGTCATGATGCCTTTGGGTAAGTCTTCGGCTGGTTGGCGTCGCCAATAGAACCACATGGCGTCTGGGCAGGATAGAACAAAAAACACCGCACCGGGCTGCCGTCAAGAACCGCAATACTCGCTGCGTCGGGCAAGTTTGTTGAAAATCCTTAAGCTCAGAAATCTCTGATCGCAATCCGGCTATTTGCGGATGCCTAGCCTTTCAATGACCTGTTTGTAGCCTTCCGGGCGACTGCGCTTCAAGTAATCCAGCAACCGCTTCCGCTTGCCTACCATTAAAAGTAGGCCGCGTCGAGAAGCGTGATCCTTGCGATGAACCCGAAAATGTTCGTTGAGGTATGAAATACGTTCCGTCAGCAGCGCAATCTGTACGTCAGGCGAGCCCGTGTCTTTTGGATGAATCCGGAAACCTTCAACCAACGCCTTTCTTTTTTCTGAATTCATCGGCATCCGCCCACCACCTCACCGCCCTTATAGATTTAAATCTTTCCTGTTCCCCATCAATAGATTAGCACGGCCTCTCTCGATTTGGCAAAACTAAGAAGCCGCCGCCATCCCCGACGCCCGTGGCCATTTTGGGATAGGTCCTTAGCAGATCAAATGTTACTGCACAGCTTCTTTCACGCGGCGCCGGCCTGAGGCCCGCTTCTTCTTTGGAGCTACCCCTTCCGCAATCTCAAAAACAGCCATTGAAGTGACAAACTTCTTTAAACCAGCGGTATCAAAATCGACCAAGGTTCTCTCTTCGTCCCGTTCGACGATAGTCCCGCAACCGTACTTGGAATGACGGATATACTGACCCGTTTTTAAAGACATCGAAGAGCTCCTTTCTATGACGAGCTGTAAAGCAAAAACTCTGAAGCGCAGGCAGAACCTTACTAAGAACAAACTTGAGGCTCGCAATTCAAACAAGGCAAGCGCTCACGGCGGATCGCTGGCGCGGCGTGATTACGGGGGAAGTGAAGATCGGGCGGCCCTCGCAGAGCCGCCCAGGAAAATTAGGCTCTTTCCACGTTATCGGCCTGCAGGCCTTTAGGTCCCTTCTTTACCTCGAAACTTACACGGGCGCCTTCCTCGAGCGAGCGATAACCCTCGCCGACGATCGCCGAGTAGTGCACGAACACGTCATCGCCGCTTTCGCGCTGGATAAACCCGTATCCTTTTGCGGCGTTAAACCACTTTACTGTTCCTTGTTCCTTCATGAGAAAAAACATCCTCTTCAATTTGAATTAGCAATTTATAGACACGGCGACGGCGCGGATGGACCGGCAATCTGCGGTAAAAGCACTGCTCGAGGCTGGTGTTTTAAACCAGGAGGGTAAGTTTTTACTCGCGGGATGTACGTCTGCACTGCCAACATAAACTGCAGAGCTATAATATCACAACACTTAACGCCAAATCTACACATTTTTTTTGGCAGTGGGGTCTTTTGACTTGAAAGACCCTCTTGAGATTTTGTCCTCCGATAGTTATTCTGAGGTTTCTAATGAACCCAATCAAGCTGGACCCTGAAGCGTATTCCAAGCGCGGAAAATTTTATGCGTCAAGTTTCGCCCAGGCTGAATTTTACGGTAGGCCGCTGGACGAGGCACAGCATGTGATGATTGCCACACCTTTGGTGGGAGATGAAACGACCATTGAAACCAACGC
>JBOGJZ010000476.1:0-2254 GCA_050745645.1 Terriglobia bacterium
CTGCCGCCGCGGGCAATTTTGCATCGGTTGTGAAGGATGGCATGGACGGCCCCGAGGTTGACCTGGACTTGAGCGTTTTGGGGAACACGGACACCTGCGGCTATGTCCAAGGCGGCTCGATTGGAGCTCCGGTTTGCATCTTTCAATTCGATGCGGGCCAGGACCAAGCCCCCGCCAGCCGCAATTTCAATGCGTTAATGACCCACATCAAGACGTTGCTGCCGGGGTGGAAAGAACAGAAGCCTGAGTCAGAAGATCAATCGAGGTTGGATCAGTTCACGACGGACGATGAATCAGTAAAATGCTCAATGGAGTGGTCCAACAGTTCTGGTTCTTATGCCATCTATGTCAACTTTGTCGGCCATCCGTTAGCTAAAGCCAGGCCACACCGTAAGGCAGAGCGCCATCGCGCAAGCGAGTGAGAATGCTTCGGGAGGCCGTCGTTAGAGCTCCTGCCACTTTCGCCCATCGCGCTCGATGAAAGCGTCCGCCTCGGGCGGTCCCCAGGCGCCTGCTTCATAAAAAGAAAGTCCCTTTCGCCCATCTTCTTGCCAGCGGCTAAGCAGCGGGGTGAGTAATTCCCAGGCGAGATCGACGAAATCATTGCGAGTAAATAGCATAGTATCGCCAAGCATGCAGTCGAGCAGCAGCGTCTCGTAGGCGGTGGTGGGCAGCTCCTGGCCGAAAGCATCTTCATAGCGGAATTTCATGGTGACCGGGCGAATCTGCATGCTGGTGCCGGGAATCTTGGCGTTGAACATCAAGGACATGCCTTCGTTCGGTTGAATATGAATCGAGAGCAGATTGGGCTCGATGGAGGTGGTGCCGGTTCCCTTAAACAGCAGGTGCGGCGCGCGCCGGAATTTGACCGAGATTTCCGAGACGCGCTTGGGCAGCCGTTTTCCGGAACGCAAGTAGAACGGCACGTCAGCCCAGCGCCAATTGTCGATGTGGAGCTTCAGCGCCGCGAAAGTTTCGGTAGTCGATTGCGGGGAGACCTTAGGCTCGGCCCGGTAGGCCGGCATTCTTTGGCCGCCCGGCCAACCCTCGACGTACTGTCCACGCAATGCGTAGTCGCTGAGACGGTCGAGAGCGATGGGACGAACGGCGCGCATGACCTTGGATTTCTCGTCGCGCACTGCGGTGGCGTCAAAGATAGCGGGCGGCTCCATGGTGATCAGGCTCAGCAGCGAGAGTACATGGTTCTGGATCATGTCCCGCACTAAGCCGGTCTCTTCGTAATAGGAACCCCTGTTTTCCACCCCGATCTCTTCTGCCACCGTGATCTGCACGTAATCGATGTAACGGCGATTCCAGAAGGGTTCGAAGATCCCGTTACCAAAGCGGAAAACCAAGAGATTCTGCACCGTTTCTTTGCCGAGATAATGATCGATTCGGTAGACCTGGTCTTCCTCGAAAACCGACGTGACCATCCGGTCCAGCTCTTGGGCGGACGCGAGATCCCGCCCGAATGGCTTCTCTACGACAATGCGAGCCCAGCTTTTCGCATCCTCGCTAGTCCTGGAGAGACCCAAGGCTCCCAGGAGTTTTACGACCACAGGAAAAAAGCTGGGAGGCGTGGCCAGGTAGAAGAGCCGGTTGCCGCTGGTGCCACGCTCGCGGTCCAGGCGATCCAGCAACTCTTTGAGGCCGGTGTAAGCGGCAGGTTCCCCGAAGTTATCCGCGATGTAATGAACGTCGCGAGTGAAGCCGTCCAAAAATTCGTGTTCGGAGCTGGGGACGTTCAGGTATTTCTTGACGGCCTGACGCATTTTGTCGCGGAAGCTCTCGCTGGTGTAGGGCGTTTTTGCGCAGCCAATCACCGAAAAGCCTTCCGGGAGCAGGCGCGCGCGCGACAAGTAGTACAGAGCTGGGACCAATTTCCGCTCCGTCAAGTCGCCTGAAGCGCCAAAAATAACCATCGCGCATGGCGCGGGAACCCGATGATCAGTCGATTCAACGATTTTGGGCTTCGTTGCGCTCAGCACGTCCGGCTCAGCCATGTGCTGCGTCCTCGCTTCTCTCTCACGTCCCGCTATGCGAACCACCCTCTCCTACCAGGGGAGGGCTTGAGATGAGGGGATTTTCATGCATTGCGTGCCGCAAAGCGGCATGAACAACTGCCCAGAAAATTTGGGTCAGGGGCCGCTTCCCCCCAGGAGGTCACCCCCGCGAAGGCGGGGGTCCAATGACGCCCCAAATGGATTCCCGCTTTCGCGGGAATGACATTTTCGTGCTTCGGAATGTCTCCGTG
>JBOGJZ010000477.1:0-1596 GCA_050745645.1 Terriglobia bacterium
GAAGCCGCTCCATGCATATGAATCCGGCGCGCCGAGCAACACGACGGCGCTTACATAGGGTTTCAAGAGATTAGCGGCGCGCAGGAAGAGCGGCTCGCCGGCAATTTCCAGCAGCGCCTTATCTTGCCCCATGCGGCGGCTTGCGCCACCGGCCAGCACGAATCCGGCGACGGGAATACCTGGTGCCAATTTTCGGTCAAACATAGTATTTAGGCGGGGGCTGGAATTCCTCACGGTGTCATTCTGAGCGGAGCGAAGAATCTCACGATAGACTCCGCGAAGAATCTGTTTTTCTCACGCCTTACAAGCAGATCCTTCGCTGCGCTCAGGATGACGGCACCTGCAGCATCCCCCTAAACGACCCCATGGTTGACGTCAAATTCGTATGAGCTTTACTGGAGATTCATTGATTGGCAGCAGAACCGGAATCAAGCCGCGTGGCTTTTGGCGCGGATCGCTCGCTCGGCGCTCAGAGCCGCGGCGGCGACGCCGCTGTTGCTGTCTCTAGTAAGCGGCTGAAGGTACGAAAGGCTTGAAGCATCGCCGGAGTACATGAGGACCGCGCACAAGCGGCGGCGAATGGTGGCGTTGCCGCTGTGCAGGTAGGCATACAAGGCGCTCAAAATGTTCTTGCGGCGCGCGAGCTCGATCAGATAGCTCTGCGCCGCGTCACCATGCGTGCGGGAACCAAGCGCATCGACCAGGTCTTCGAGATGCTGGGACTCGCCGAGCGATGTTTGCGCGAACTCGATGGCGAGCTTGACGTCACCGTCCTTTTCGACTTGCATCCGCTTGTTAAGGTCATTTGCCGCCTTGCCGACGCGAGCCCGCGCCAGGCCTTCCGCACCGTAGACGCGATCCTGGTTGTTTTTGCTCCACAGAGCCTTGATGAAGGTGGCGTAGGAAGCTGGATCGCCGATGAACGCCAGCCCGTTCAGGGCGCTTTCGCGTGTATCCTTGTCCGAATCGGTTTGATAAATCTGCTCCAGCTTAGGCACAGCGGAGCGCGTCCGCAAAATCCCTACTGTGATGCAGGCGGTCTGTTGCACCTCCTTGCTGGGCGAATCGAGCAAATCCACCACTTGCGGGCCGGCCGAGACATCTTTGATGAGAGAGAGTGCGTTCAGCGCGTTGGCTGCGAGGTCCGGGTCGGCCGAATGAGCGGCTTTCACAAGCGCCGGCGCCGCCGGACGGGCGAGAAGCGTTCCCAAGCCCTGCGCCGCTTCGCGCGCGGCCTGAATGGAGCGGGTATCCTGCATGGCCGCCTCGAGGGCTGCTATGACTTGGGGATCAACTCGCGTTCCCGGAGCGACGGTCCCGCTTCCTCCTTGGATGCTCTGCATCGCGCTACGATAGCTGCGCTTCACCATTCCGGTAAAGCAGAGTGTGGGAACGGCGCCCGTATACCAGTCCACCACAGTTCGTACGGCCAGCGCACGGACGTCCGGGTCGCTATCTTTGGTGGCAGCCAATAAGCCGTGCAGTGATTGAATAGTGTGGAGGCGGTCGAGCGCTACGATGACCTGCTCGCGGACTTTCGTGCTGGGGTCAGAGAGAGCAGCCGTTAGCGCCGGAACCACGGAAGGATCACCCGAT
>JBOGJZ010000478.1:0-2759 GCA_050745645.1 Terriglobia bacterium
CGAATCCGAAGGTTATCTTGCCGCGTTCCTCAGCCCCCAGGTGCTCATCCTGGTCGCGATCTATTTCCTGCGTAATTGCGGCAGCTACGGCTCTCTTTTCTGGCTGCCCACCGCAGTCGAGAAGCTAAAGAGCATGAGCGACATCGCCCTGGGTTGGCTGGTCACCATTCCTTACATTCTTACCGCGATACTGATGGTGCTTGTGGGCCGAAGCTCTGACCGGATGCGCGAGCGGCGCTGGCACCTGTGCGCGACGATGGGCTGGAGCGGCCTGTTTTTCATCGCCGCGCTCTGGCTGGGCAGAGGCCATCCGCTGCTCTCTTTCGCTGCGCTTTCCATCGCCATAACGGGAGCGTATGCGTCCCTGGGACCGTTTTGGTCGATTCCTACCGAAACGCTTCCCCGCAAGACCGTCGCGCCGGCTATGGGCTTGATCAACGCGATCGGCAACCTAGGAGGCTACTGCGGACCTCTCGTGGTGGGTTACTTTGCAAAACGCACTGGCGGGTTCACCTATGGATTTGCCGCTCTTGCCGCCGCCATGTTGATTGGCGCCGCCTTATCTTTCGCGTTGCGCCGCGCGCCAGCCAGCCTCCCGTCCCACCCGCCTCTCGAAGCAGCGCCACCGGCATAGGCTTCCAGTGGGTCATTACCCCGCCGGTTTCAGTGATAAGGCAGGGTTCGCAGCAAGTCCTGATCTCGGGGACTTGGTTGAAGCAACTGCGCCGGCGGCTGGTGCGAAAAAAAAGCCTGCGCGCCGCCCGCTGCCGGTTCTTCCGGAATCAAATGCATCTGGTTGGCGGTGATCTGTTCTACGAATGTTGCTCCCATGCGGTTCAGCGGGTCGAGATAGCGCACGTCTCTCCAGGGAAGCGTGGAGTACGCGATGCGGGATTCGAGGGATTCCTGCAATGCAGCCAGCGTCCCGCGCGTGTCCGGTTCGCCCGCCAGGTTGTGCTGTTCTTGGGGGTCGCGCTGTTCATCGTATAGTTGAAGCTCGCCGCCTTCGTTCTCGATCAAATGCCAATGAGGCGTCATGAGGCTCAATGAAGCCGCGAGGGGTTTCCGGGGACTGAAGACGGCAAGTTCCGAGACGGCTTCCGCCATGCTATTTACAGGCTTTGATTGGCTCTCCCAGTATTGACGCAAGCTAGTCTGTTTTATGGGGCCGGGAAGCCCTAGCGCCAGATCGAGCACGGTTGAAAAGAGGCGGCGGATGCTGGCTTGCCGGGGAATCACGACCCCCTGCGGGATGCCGGGCCCTGCAATGATCAGCGGCACCCGCAGCACCTCATTGTAGAGGTTCCAGCCGTGGTCATACGTGCCGTGCTCGCCAAAGCCCTCACCGTGATCCGCAGTAACGATAAAGATGGTTTGATCTCCGCCGGGTTGTTGCCGCAGAAAGCCTATCAGACGGCCGAGTTGGTCGTCGAGGTAGGCAAGACCGTTGTCGTAACCGCCGATCAGCTCGTTTTGCTCTTTGGCGGAGTAAGGGCGCGGCGGGTGACCGTCTTTCAGACTTGCGCTCACGGTAGCGAGCAAACTGCCGGACATCTTGCCGAAGCGCCTGTCATAGGGTGATGGAGGCAGATAGGGCCGGTGCGCGTCCATGTAATTGATGAACAGGAAGAACGGCCGGGTCCGGTCTCGATGCTTCTCCCATCGCACGACGTCCCGGTTCACGTCCGCCGCCGTCCGGTGGTCAAACTGATTGTAGCGAACTAGGCGATTATAGAGAGCGTGCAGCGCCGACTGCCCCACGAACGTCACCGCCAGGTTGTGCCGCACGGAGTAGCTTTCATCCACGTAAGTATCGAAGCCTTCGTCCAATCGCCAGCCGGCAAGGCCGTAAAAAGGATTGGCGTTGAATCCCGCTGTCTCGTAGCCTTTGGACTGGAGAATTTTGGCTAGCGTCCAGGGACCCCTGCCAATCGCGGAACCCCAGTCCGCGCCGCTCTGATGCGGCAGCAGTCCGGTAAAGATAGCGGCGAGCGAGGGCAGCGTCCAAGAAGAAGGCGCGATAGCGTTCTCGAAGCGCACGCCGCGAGCGGCGAGCCGGTCAAGATTGGGCGTTGTCGGCCGCGAATAGCCGTAGCAAGAGAGGTGATCCGCCCGGACCGTATCAAGCACGATGAGGGCAATGTTGGGGCTGCGTTGCCCGTTTGAAGCGCCGGGAGCGTCCAGCGCTTGCACTGGCGCGTAGTACGGAGGGCGATGTACCGAGTAAAAAACGATTCCACCCGAAAGAACCGCTACGATGATGCCGCAGGCTATGGCCCAGCGAGCGGCGGGTAAAGTCTGTGTTCCGCTGAAAAAACGCCGCCGGCGCCGGCCTGAAAAAAAGATCAGGCAGAAGCACGCTGCCGCAGCAACCGCGAAGCAAACCAGCGGAAATACAACGGCGTTCCGCTCTGGGGGAATGGCGTTGGTAAACCAATTCAGCATCCACGCCACGTAGGCGATGATAATTCCTAAACCCACGGCAGCCAGCGCAGCCAGCCAGGCTGGAGCGCGGCGGCGAGGCAGGACGGCGAGCGATCCCAGGATTAAACCAAGCAGCGCGCCCGTCAGCAAGTCCACGAGGGGGGCGATGAAGCCGATGACGTAGTGTACGTCCGGCCGAAGTAATCCCGTGGCGCGCGGAACGAAGGCAAGCAGCGCCGCCTCCGCCACTCCGGCCAGGAAACCTGCGGTCGCGCCAGCCAGCGTGAATCGCCAGACGAGCGCCCGGCGTGAAGCGGCTGCGCTCCGTTGGCCGT
>JBOGJZ010000479.1:0-8095 GCA_050745645.1 Terriglobia bacterium
GCTATGAGGCTCGCAAGTTTGGCGTGCGCTCAGCCATGCCGTTGCAGCAAGCGAAGCGGCGTTGCCCACACGCCATTTTCATTCGGGGACACTACGAAAAGTACAGCGAATACTCGCGCAAGATTCATCAAATCTTTTCGCGCTTCACACCGGTGGTGGAGATGGTCAGTGTGGATGAGGCCTATCTCGACCTTACCGGTTGCGAGCGGATGCATGGCCCGATGCTGTGCGTCGCGGACAAGCTGATCCGTACCGTGAAGCAGGCAACGGGCCTGAGATGCTCTGTGGGCGCTTCCACCTCCCACGTTGTTTCCAAGATTGCTTCCGATCAGGCGAAACCTCACGGCCTGCTCTGCGTCTTTCCCGGCTGCGAGAGGGCCTTCTTGGCGCCGTTGCCGATCCGCCGCATGCCGGGCGTGGGCAAGGTGAGTGAACCGAAGCTCCATGCTTTGGGTATTAAGACCATCGAAGACGTGCAGAGGCAGAGCCCGGAAGAGCTCGAGCGGTGGTTTGGGAAGTTCGGCGAGTGGCTGTACCGGAAGTCCTTGGGACAGGACATTGAAGCCTATGCGTGGCGCGAGGAGGCCCGCTCCATCAGCCACGAGACCACTTTCGCTATCGACATTGCGGACCTCGAAACAATACAGCAAACGATTTCCGGACTTTCCCAGCGTCTGTGCCACCGGCTGCGTCAGAACGGCCTCATGACCCGCACCGTCAGCCTAAAACTTCGCTATGCGAGCTTCCAAACGGTTTCGCGCGTGCGAACGCTCCCTCAACCCACGCACTTCGACCATGAAATTTATCAGACCGTTCTCGATCTGTTTGGCGCCACTTATGATCGCAGCCAGAAGGTGCGGCTGCTCGGTGTGCGCGCCTCGAATCTCGCGCCGAGAGTCCACCAGACAAGCCTGCTCGATCAGGAACACGAGCGCAAGATAGCCCGCGTGCTCGAAACCGCAGACCAGTTGCGGGGCCGCTTCGGTTTTGACGCCGTGCGGTTTGCACGATCTCTGGAAAAAGGGAGGGAACAAGGATAATTTGTCGTGGTAAATGGACCAGCCTCCAGGTGATCTTTTTCACGATCGCGCGCAAGAGGGGAGCGTTTCGATCTGGAAGCGGCCCAGATGGCGATGCGGTCAGCCCTGGTTTGGCTGCTCGGGCTTCATCCGTTCCACGCGCTTAGGCCGTTGCGGCCGATGCCGCATCTTCAGACGGCTCAACCCTAATTCGCGCATGACCCGCCCTATCGCCGTGTGATTTACCCGGCGGCCTTCGCACCCTTCGCTTTCTCGCTCACTATTGCTATCCTTAATGCGATATGAGCGCGCGACCCCAAGCCGCCAAGGATAAAACTAGCCTGGAAAAGATTTTTGGCCACGGAGGGTGGCTCGCGCGCCATCATCCACGCTATGAATACCGCCAATCCCAGCTCGAGATGGCCGAAGAGGTGGAGTCCGCGCTCGCGAATCAGCGCCATTTGATCGCGGAGGCAGGCACCGGGACGGGAAAGACTCTCGCGTATCTCGTGCCTATTCTGCGCAGCGGCCAGCGCGTAGTGATCTCGACAGGCACGAAAAATCTTCAGGAACAACTCTTTTTCAAAGACATCCCGTTTCTAAAAAAGCTCGCCCCGAACCTGCAGGTCACGCTTATGAAAGGCCGTGCGAATTACCTGTGCCGTCAAAAGCTCTATGACCTGGAGAAACAACCAACGCTCAACGGGACCGAAGAGTTTGAGCAGTACGCCCGCATCCGGGAATGGGAAGCTCACAGCGAAACAGGCGACCGCGCGGAGCTCGAAGGCCTGCCGGATTCAAGCGAGTTGTGGCCGCGCATCGACGCGCGGCGGGAGACCTGCACCGGCCAGAAATGTCCGCAATTCGAACGCTGCTTTATTACGCTCATGCACCAGCGGGCCGCCGAATCGGACATCGTGATCGTGAATCATCACCTATTTTTCGCGGATTTGGCGCTGAAGCAGAGCGAATACGCCAGCCTGCTGCCGGAATACGCCGCAGTGATCTTCGATGAAGCCCACGACATCGAAGACGTTGCCACGCGCTATTTCGGCGTGCAGGTAAGCAATTACCGGGTTGAGGAGCTGGCTCGGGACACGGAATCTGCAACGCGCCTGAAGCAATTACGCATTGCGGAGCTGGACGCGGCGGTGGGCGAGTTGCGGCGGCGCTCAGAGCTCTTTTTTGGACTATTCCCGGCCCGCGAAGGACGGTCGAGCTTCACCAACCGCGCCGAATTTCTGGAATCGAACCATGGCGCTTACTCGGCGTTGCTCAACGCCTTCGTGCGCCTGGAGAGCGAGCTTGAGCGGGTAAAGGACCATCCTGAAGAGTTCGTAAACCTGGCGAGACGCGCCCACGAACTGCGCGACGCCTTCGAGCTGGTGCTCGAGGGCCGGGACCGCAACATGGTTTTTTGGTGGGACCGGCGCGGCCGGGGAGTATTTGTGGAGGCAACCCCCATCGACGTTTCAGCCCTTCTTCGCGAGCGCCTGTTTGAGCGCATAGGAGCAGTTATTTTGACGTCGGCCACGCTCACGGTAGCGGGCAACTTTGACTTCATCAAAACAAGACTCGGCCTCTCGAATGCACGGGAGAAAGTCTTCCCATCTCATTTTGACTTCGCGCAGCAGGCCATGCTTTACACGCCCGCCCACCTGCCCGACCCACGCGATCCCCGCTTCCCACACCTGGCCACGGCGGAGGTGGTGAATCTGCTTAAAGCGACGCGCGGCAGAGCTTTTGTGTTGTTTACCTCTTACGCGCAAATGCGCGAAATTTTCGAGCGCGTTCGCGAGCAAGTCCGCTACCCGATGATGATCCAAGGTAGCGCGCCCGCTCCGGCGCTGCTGAACAGATTCCGCAAGACGGCTCACGCCGTTTTGTTCGCCACGAGCTCCTTCTGGCAGGGCGTGGACGTGCAGGGGCAGCAACTGAGCGCCGTCATCATCGACCGCCTGCCGTTTGCCGTGCCCACCGACCCGGTAGTCGCAGCCCGCATTCACCAGATCAACGAGGATGGCGGAAACGCCTTCAGCGATTATCAGGTGCCGGAAGCGGTGATTGCCCTGAAGCAAGGCTTTGGCAGGCTTATCCGTAGCGAGAAGGATCATGGCCTGCTCGCCATCCTGGATAATCGCATGGTGCGCAAACCGTACGGCAGTATTTTCTTCGCCAGCCTCCCAGCCTACCGGCGGGCAAACCAACTGGATGAAGTCAAAGCTTTCATGCAAAAATACTGACGGCGTCAAGAGTTCTGGTCATCCGGTAGTAGAGGCGGCTTTACGCAGTCATGAGGTAGGATAAACTCGCATCTACACCGGCCGATTGATCCACTACGCTGATCTGGGAACCTAGTGATGTTTGAAGTCTCGGTAGAATACTCATTCTCGGCCGGCCACGCTCTTCGCCAATACAAGGGGAAGTGCGAAAACATCCATGGACACAACTACAAGGTCCGCGTTACGGTCGAAGGCGAGAAGCTGAACCGTGCGGGTCTTCTGGTGGATTTTTCTGAGCTGAAAGCTAATCTGCGCGCGCTGATAGACCGGTTTGATCATCAATTCTTGAACGATCTCAAGCCATTTGACGAAGTGAATCCCTCTGCCGAAAATCTGGCCCAATACATCAGCGACGGCATGGGCTCGCGCTTGCAAGGACCGGACATGCGGCTCCGTTCGGTGACCGTGTGGGAAACCGACTCGAGCTCGGCCACCTACCGGCCGTAGGGAGCTCGCTTGGAACTTACTTTTGCGATAGTGGATCAGCTAGCGGCGGGTTTACCCCGCCATTTTGCGGCAATATGAAGCCGCCCCCAAAAATTAAGCTGGCTTACCGCCGCTTTGACGAATCCCTTGACCGCCATTGCTGGGTTGGTAAACAATAAACCAGTTTCCTTCGCAGCATCTTTTTAGGGGCCGGCGTTTCCAGCGCGCGCGGCTCGCCGTAATGAAGGGGTCGCAGCTTTTCGCACGATTAAGGTTAACCAGCCTACAAAGACGCTGCAAATTGGGAGGGACGGCGTCTCGAACAGGAGCCAGCTTTGGGAATGAATTTCCGTTCCGTATTGAGCATGTTTTCCTCCGACCTGGCCATTGACCTGGGCACGGCGAATTCGCTTGTATATGCTAAGGGCAAAGGAATCGTGGTAAACGAACCTTCCATCGTGGCCATCAACAAGGTGAGCGGCGAGGTTGAGGCTGTGGGACGTGAAGCCAAGGAGATGCTCGGACGCACGCCGGGGAATATTGTCGCCATTCGCCCTCTCAAGGACGGGGTCATTGCGGACTTCAAAGTCACGGAAAAAATGCTGAATTACTTTATCCAGAAGGCTCATAACCGGAAGATATTCGTTCACCCGCGAATTGTGATCGGCGTGCCTTCGGAAATCACTCAGGTGGAAAAGCGCGCCGTCCAGGATTCCGCGATGCGAGCCAAGGCCAGCGAGGTGTTCCTGGTGGAACAGGCCATGATGGCGGCGATCGGCGCCGGGCTTCCCATCACCGAGCCCTCCGGAAATATGATCGTCGATATCGGCGGCGGCACGACAGATATCGCGGTCATCTCTCTTTCCGGTATCGTCTACAGCCGCTCCGTGCGTGTCGCCGGCAATGAAATGGATGAGGCCATCACCGCCTATCTGAAGCGCAAGTACAACCTGCTGATTGGCGAGCGCACGGCGGAACAGATCAAAATTGAGATCGGCTCCGCTTTCCCGCTCGAAAAACCACTGACGATGGAAATCAAAGGGCGGCACCTGCTTGAAGGCATCCCCAAAACCGTCACCATTGACGATTCTGAAATCCGGGACGCGCTTTCCGAATGTGTGGCGACCATCGTGAACGCCATTCGCGTCGCGCTTGAAAGGACCCCGCCCGAACTTTCGGCGGACATCTCGGACCGCGGCATTGTGCTGACCGGCGGCGGGGCCATGATCAAAAACCTCGATAAACGCATCCGCGAGGAGACTGAGCTGCCCGTGTCGATCGCAGAAGATCCGCTGGCGTCCGTGGTTCTGGGTACCGGAAGAATGCTAACTGATTTCAGCTTGCTACGCCGGGTTGCTATCGAATAATGAAATACCCGGCGTAGCGCCGTTCTGGGGGCGAGGATTCGTAGGGCAGAGCTTGTGCATCTCAGACTCTGTGATTTGTGACGAAAAAAAGATCAGAAGCCGGATAGCTATGGCACGATTTTTCGTGTCGTGGGTTTCTGGAACGCGGATCTCCGCGCTACCCGCTGAGGCCAGCGCTCGCAGTAGGCAAGATACCCGCGTGACGGCCGTCCACATGCCGGCGCTACGTGTGGTTTGACGGAGGGGACTCTGGCAAGCCCATGATGCTTGAAGTCAGCTCCTCGGAAACTCCCCGGCCTGCTTCTCCGCGTTCTCCGGAAGCTCCGGAGATGATGCAGGCGTTTATCAGCCGGCACGTCTCCTTTTTCATTCTCGTGAGCGTGCTGCTCGCCCAGCTCATTTTGCTGGCCTTCCAGGTGACCCGCAAACATCATGTGCGGCTAATCAACGTATGGGCGGTGTCCGCCTTCGATCCTTTCGAGCGTTCGGTTAGCGGCCTGGGAGACGCCGCGTCGGCCGCTTGGCATTCGTACCCTGACCTATGGCAGGCACAGCGCCAGAACAAGGAGTTACAGGGCGAGCTGGCTGAGGCACGGGCCGAGGTTCTTCAGCTCTCCGTGGAAGACAGGGAAAACACGCAGTTGCGCTCATTGCTTGATTTGCAGCGCCGCTTGCCGCTAAGGAGCATAGGCGCCACCGTAATCGCCGCTAGTCCGGGCGCGCCTTTGACAATCTTCATTGATAAAGGCTCGGCTGAAGGGTTCGCCGCTGACATGCCGGTCATTACTCCCGAAGGAATCGTGGGGAAGACGATCGCGGTCTTTCACCACACGTCCCAAGTTCTCCTGGTCACAAGCCCTGATAGCGGGGCCGGCTGCATGCTGGCGAAAAGCGGAGCGCAGGGCGTGCTCAAGGGGGATGGGAATGGCCTCTGCTATCTCGACTATATTATGAACAGCGAGAAGGTTGAACCTGGCGATATCGTGTCAACTTCCGGACTGGACCAGATCTACCCAAAGGGTCTGCTGGCAGGTACCGTTGTCAAAGTTTCCGATGGAGACATCTACAAGCATATCGTCGTCAAGCCTGCCGCGGCCCTGGACCGCCTGGACGATGTTCTAGTGGTCGTTCAACCATCTGTAAAACAGAATTAAGCGTAAAGGTCAACGGGCCGGTCCGGCCGCATCATGTCAAGCATGGCCAACTCCACAGACCGCGCGATCCCCGTTTACCGGGTACATCCGGCGGCATTCTGGGCTAGCCTCTTCATAGCCCTGCTGCTGCAACTTTCCCTGCCCATTAAGGTGCCGCTGGCCCGGCTCTTTGACTTCCCCGTCCTGCTGACAATCTACTTCGCGGCAGTCCGCCGCAGCAAGGTTTTCGGCATCGCCCTCGGTACCGGCTTGGGGCTGGTCCAGGACGCGCTGTCGCACGGATTGCTCGGCATGTTCGGCATTGCCGACGCCGTGGCGGGATATCTGGCCGGTTACGCGGCCGTAAAGTTCGACCTCGATCAGCTCGGCGCCCGCTACATTTTGGCTGGCGCCCTCGTGCTGGCGCATAGCCTGGCGCTGATCGCCCTGGATCACGTTCTGTTTGGATCACCGCCGCCTGTCGCCCCGCTCAAGCTAACCGCGACCATCATTGTGAACGTAGGCTTGGCGCTCATCTGTTATCCCCTTCTGGACCGCTTTAAGCGCCCCGTCTAGCAGATCGAAAGCGGCGTTTGGAGGGTCATTCTGAGCCGATTCGCTCCCATTCGAATCGCACTGATCCCCTTCGCTTCGCTCAGGGCAGGCTCTTCACGCGTCATTCTGAGCGAAGCGAAGAATCTCCGTATTTCGCTCAGGGATAACTCCGCGAAGAATCTAGACCGGATTTCTCACCGGCAGGTTAGGAGGGCAACAATCATCCGAATTGACTTTACGCTGTAAAGTCCTTGACATCGCTCAGGGTTGTCCCTATTCTGGCGGAGATGATCTACCGGCCTCGTCCTCATCATCCGCGATTCCGCTCTGCTCCTGGCGTGCGGCAGCATGCCATCGAAAATCTGCGGTTCATTCGCGAGACGATGGAGCGCTCCACCGCCTTCACCGCCGTGCCCGGCTGGGGCGGACTGGCGATGGGCTTGACCGCCGTAGCCGCGTCTCTCGTCGCCGCCCGGCAAGCCGGGCCTCAAAGCTGGCTTGCCATCTGGCTCGCCGAGGGATCTCTGGCGTTCGCGATCGGCGGCTGGGCGGCGCTGCGGAAGGCCAAAGCCGCGGACATACCGCTGCTGACCGGGGCTGGCCGGAAATTCGCTCTTAGCCTGCTGCCGCCGATCGCGGCTGGCGCTGTGTTGACGGCTGCTCTGTATCATGCCGGGTTGATGAAGGCGCTGCCGGGTCTTTGGCTGCTGACTTACGGAGCGGGCGTCCTGACGGCTGGGACCTTCTCCGTCCGCGTGGTTCCGGTGATGGGATTGTGCTTCATGGCGGCCGGCTCGGCGGCTCTTTTCTGCCCTGCTGCCTGGGGGAACTGGTTCCTGGCGGCGGGTTTCGGGGGCCTGCACATTGTCTTCGGCCTCGTCATTGCTAGGAGGTACGGTGGGTAAGAGCTTGGAAATTATGCGCGGCCGGGCGAGACACGATCGCCGCGCGCCGGGTGAACGGGCGCGGCGCGCCATCCCGCGAGGCGTTTTGGAATTAGACCGTCTTGTCCATGAGCAGACGCGGCTCGGAATCGTGAGCGCTCTGGCTGTCAATGAATCCCTAAGTTTTAATGACCTGAAGAGAATCCTGAAAACGACCGATGGTAATCTGAGCGTGCATGCGCGGAAGCTGGAGGCGGCTGAATACATCGCTTGCCGGAAATTCTTTCAGGGACGCACGCCCAAGACAGAGTACCGCCTGACCGCGCCCGGAAGAGCGGCGCTCGAGCGCTATCTGGAGCGGATGGCGGAGTTGATCGAAGCGGCGCGTGTACGCTAGCAGACGGCGATTCCTTCTGCTACCTCCTGAAA
>JBOGJZ010000480.1:0-5449 GCA_050745645.1 Terriglobia bacterium
GCAACTGAAATTCCACCGGGTCTTCAGCCGTTATGATGTTCGTATCATCTTTGTTGAGCTGCGCGATGGAGGAGTAGAGCGTATTAGTTTTTCCGCTGCCGGTTGGCCCTGTAACCAGCACCATGCCATAGGGCTTAAAAATGGCCTTCTGAAACTTTTCCAGGGATTCGACTTCGAAGCCCAGTTTGGTCATGTCGAGGCGCAGATTCTCCTTGTCAAGCAGGCGCATGACGATCTTTTCGCCATGCAGAGTGGGCAGCACCGAAACGCGGAGGTCAAGCTGTTTTTTCTTCCCTTGGTGCATCAGCTTCAGCATGATGCGGCCGTCCTGGGGTAGGCGCTTTTCCGCAATGTCCAACTTGGCCATAATTTTGACGCGGCTGATGAGGGCGTCTCGCAGCTTCAACGGCGGAGTCATGACCGATTGCAGCAATCCGTCGATCCGGTAGCGGACGCGGTACTCCTTTTCATAGGGCTCCATGTGAATGTCGCTCGCCCCGCGCTTCACTGAATCAGTTAAGATGTAGTTCACCAGCCGGATCACGGGAGCTTCTTCGGCCGCTTTTTCGATATCCGCCAGATTCAGGGTGTCTTCACCCGTGTCGTCCAGCTCGATGCTCTCTGCCGCGTCCTCGTCCAGGAAGCTGACCAGGTCATCGATTTCCTTTTGACGCTCTTCGTCCTCAACTGTCCCGTAGTAACTTTTGATCGCATCCTCGATGCTGGCCTCAGATGCAAGCACCGGCTCAATATTGAGCCCGGTCAGAAACTTGACGTCATCCATCGCCGAAACATTCGCCGGATCGCCCATGGCGAGCGTCAGCATCGAGCCCATCCGCACTAACGGAAGCACGTGATGCTTCATGGCCGTTTCGACGGGGATCATCTTCACCACCACCGGATCCACGGGAAATTCTCTGAGATTTATGGAGGGCATCCCGTACTGGATACCGAGCGCTTCGGTCACCTGCTCGGGGTTGACAAAACCGAGCTTCACCAGAATCTGGCCAAGTTTGCCGCCGTTTTGCTTTTGATATTCGAGTGCCTTTTCAAGCTGCTCGGCGGTAATCCGGTTTTCTTTGATGAGAATTTCGCCTAGACGGCTCAGCAGGGTTTGCGTACTCAAGAGTGTGCTCCGTTTAGCGGCATCGCGCGCTGCGGCTCAGGTTCCGCGCGCAAAAACCCCATTGGTTAGTCCTGTTTGCGGACGCCGCCAACCTTGACATCGTCACTTCGGCAGCATAACTTTAACCCGTATGGCACGCGGCGCTAGAGGCTCAGGCAGCACTCCTCAAAAGCCTTTGGCAGCGTATTACCGGCGGCTATTCAAACATCTCGGCCCGCAGGGCTGGTGGCCCGCGCGGACGCGAATGGAAGTGATCTTGGGAGCCATACTCACCCAAAACACCTCCTGGAATAATGCGTCGCGGGCCATTGCAATGCTGAAAAAGGCCCGCCTGCTCTCTCTGTCATCGCTTCGGCAGGCGAGCGCTGCGGACCTTGAATTCTGCATCCGGTCAGCCGGTTTTTACCGGCAAAAGGCCGCGGCAATTCAGAAGTTTGTGAGATGGCTAGACCGGGATTATCGCGGCTCGTTTCGAGCGCTGTTTGCCGCGCCTGCAGAGAGAGTCCGGGGCGAGCTTCTCAACCTGAAAGGTATCGGCCCCGAAACGGCGGACGCCATCCTTCTCTACGCCGGGCACAAACCATTTTTTGTGGCGGATGCTTATACCCGCCGCGTTCTTTCGCGCCATTCCTGGCTGGCGGATGGAACCGGCTACCAAGCAGCTCAAACTTTGCTGCACAGCGAATTGCCGCGCGACGAGCGGCTTTACAACGAGTTTCACGCGCTGTTGGTGGAAACGGGGAAGCGCTATTGCAGGCGGACGCCTGATTGCCGGCCTTGCCCGCTGCGGGAATTTTTGCCGGTTGCCGGCTCGCCGGCGCCGCGTGTGGGAGGCTGGCCCCTGGCCGCCGCAACCCGCTTTGAAGTGGACGCATGAACGAAAAATTCTCGAGGCCACACCGCAATTTACTGATTCTCCTCTCAATCCTCGTGCCGGTGCTCTTTCTGGTCGGATGGAGCCAGGCATCTCTCAATCTCAGCTTCATCCATCCGAAGAGCGCCACCGCAACTTTTCTGCTCGCCGCAGTTTCAGCTTTCGTCTTTATCGCCTTCGTTATTTTCGGCCTCATCCTAGCGCGGATTCTGCTGAAACTCTACGAAGAGCGCCGGCAAAACCAGCTTGGATCGCATTTCAGAACCAAGATGGTCGTGGCGTTTCTGGGACTCTCCTTGGTCCCCGTCTGTTTCATGTTTCTTTTTGCCTATGGTCTAATCAACCGCAGCATCGATAACTGGTTTGGCATTCCCTTTGACGTGGTGCGCCGCGACGCAGGCGCCATCGCCGCACAACTTTCTCTCGAATCCCAGCAGGCGGCGCTAGAAACCGCCCAGCAGCTCGCGGCATTGAGACCTCTAGGGGAAGCGATGGCGCAGCAGGATACTGCAGAGGTCACCCGCGTGCTCCTCCGCCAGGCGGGAGGTTCAAGGCGTCAATCTGTCCTTTGTCTCGACCCATCGGGCCGGCTGATAGCAAAGGTGGGCGCGCCCCTTCCCTCTCTGGACAGAATCTTGAAGACCTTTCCCACCGCCGGTTCCGGCAGTGTTCCCGCATCAGGAACGACAGCCAACTTGCGATCAGGGGGGGCGGATTTCTTCCTGGCCGCTCAGCCGGTCCGAGGCGCCGGCGGGAATAGCCTTGGCACGCTGGTTACAGTGCGTCGATTACCACTCAACATCCAGCGTATGGCCAGCCAGATTCAGCAGCAAGCTCAGCGCTATGACGAGCTGAGCCGCGAAAAAAAAGCGCTGAAGCGGCTTTATCTCCTGATCCTGCTGTTGCTCACCCTTCTGATTCTTTTTGCTGCTACGTGGTTCGCTATGTTCTTTTCCAAACAGGTCACGGTGCCAGTTCAAGCCTTGGCGGAAGCGACGCACGAAGTATCAAGAGGCAACCTCGGCTGGCGGATATCCGCGCGCACGGACGGCGAATTGGGCGGTCTGATTCGCCTGTTTAATGAAATGACGCCACAGCTTCAGGAGGGCCGGCAAACTATCGAAAAGGCTGCTCTGGACCTCCAGAGCGCCAACCGCGAGCTCGAAGAACGCAACAGCACGATGGAGGCGATTCTTGAAAACGTGCCTACCGGCGTCATGTCCTTTGACCCGCAAGAGGAGATCACGCGATTTAACAGCACCGTGGAGCGGATGTTTGGCGGCACAGACGTCAAAGCCGCGCGCCATCTCTCCGACTTGTTTGCGGCGGATGAGGCGCGGGAAATCTCCCGCCTCTTCCGCCGCGCCAGGCGCCAAGGCGTGGTGAACCGGCAAATGACGGTCGCGCTGGGAGGGCGGCGCGCTTTCGCCGGGCTGACCCTTTCCGCCGTCTCCGCGCAGCACGGGACGGTGGGTTTCGTCATGGTTATCGAAGATTTGACGGACGTGGTTCAGGCGCAGCGCAGCGCGGCTTGGCGCGAGGTGGCGCAACGCATCGCGCATGAGATCAAAAATCCTCTCACTCCCATTCGCCTCTCCGCTGACCGGATCCAACGCCTGATCCAGAGAGCCGGGCCGGACCCTATCTCTTCGCGCCTGCTGCACGCTGTCACAGAGAGCGCGGAGCTTATTAGGCGCGAGGTAACCACGCTCAAAGCCCTGGTTGACGAATTCTCCCGCTTCGCCCGCTTTCCGGCCTGCCAGCCCGTTCCTTCAGACCTCAACTGTATTATCGAAAACGCACTCGGCGTCTTCGACGGGCGTCTTGGCGGTGTCGCAGTTCACCGCGACTTAGACGCGCACCTGCCCGAGGTCCTTGCCGACCCGGAGCAGATGAAGCGCGCTATCGTAAACTTGATCGATAACGCGGCCGAAGCGCTGGAACGCTCCTCAGCAAAACAAATATGGCTCCGCACCCGGCTCGATTCGAATCGCGAAGTGGTCTCGCTGATCGTCGCCGACAGCGGCCCCGGCATTCCTCCGGAAGCCAAGGAGAGGTTGTTCCTGCCCTATTTTTCCACGAAACAGCGTGGCACAGGCCTGGGGCTGGCGATTGTCAGCCGCATCGTGTCGGAGCATCACGGCAGCATTCGGGTTGAGGAAAACTGGCCTTCGGGAACCCAGTTCGTCATTGAGCTGCCCGTGGAGTGCCCGGCTCCCGTAAACTGAAGTTGACGGGTTGCCGAGAAACGTTTCCTCAACCTAACGGAATTCCGATGGCAGCAAAATACTCGGTCTTGATCGTGGACGATGAGTCCGGGATCCGCAAATCACTAGGCGACGTTCTCGATGATGAAGGCTACCGCGTGGACGCCGTGGAGCGAGGCGAAGACTGCCTGGAGCTGCTCGCCCGGAAGCGGTCCGACATCGTGATGCTGGATGTTTGGCTCCCCGGCATAGACGGTCTGCAAACCCTTGAAAAAATCCAGGCGATGGAAACACCCCCCGTAGTCATTATGATTTCTGGACATGGCACGGTCGAAACCGCCGTGCGGGCAACCAAGCTTGGCGCATTCGATTTCATCGAAAAGCCTCTCTCCATCGACAAGACGCTGCTCACGCTTCACCACGCCGTAGAGCAACTGAATCTGGCGGCGGAGAATAGGTCCCTGCAAGAGGAGCTGCGCGATAAGGCGCAAATTCTCGGCGACAGCGTGCCGATGAAAGCGTTGCGCCAGCAAATCGCATTGGCGGCCCCCACAAACGGCCGCGTGTTGATTTACGGCGAAAGCGGTGTGGGAAAGGAACTAGTGGCCCGCGCGCTCCACCAGTCCGGGTCTCGCGCCAGCAAACCTTTCGTTGAGGTGAATTGCGCCGCTATTCCAGAAGAGCTGATTGAAAGCGAACTCTTCGGCCACGTCAAAGGCTCCTTTACCGGCGCCGTTGAAGACAAGACTGGAAAATTTGAGCAGGCGGACACTGGCACGCTTTTTCTCGATGAGGTCGGGGATATGAGCCTTCGGACTCAGGCCAAGGTGCTGCGCGTGCTTGAGGAGCAGCGCTTCACTCCGGTCGGATCAGCCGCCGGCATGCGAGTCGACGTGCGGGTGATCACCGCAACCAACAAAGACCTTCAGGAAGAGATTCAAACCGGAAATTTCCGGGAGGATCTGTTCTACCGCCTCAATGTGATTCCTTTTTACGTTCCCGCTTTACGCGAGCGCTCTGAGGACGTTTCGGCCCTGGCCGGATACTTTCTGTCCGGATACAGCCGCACATATGGGCGCAGGCCCAAACAGTTCTCCGAACCCGCGATGGAATGTCTGGTCCGCTACCGCTGGCCGGGAAACGTCCGCGAGCTGCGGAATCTCGTGGAGCGCCTGGTCATCATGGTGCAAGGGACGCGCATCGAGCGGCGCCACCTGCCGCCGGAAATCCAGCTTCACTCCG
>JBOGJZ010000481.1:0-3474 GCA_050745645.1 Terriglobia bacterium
CTGTGCCCGAATTATTCCTTCAATCAGTCCACGAACCAGATCAGTAACACTGGATTCGCCTACGACACAGCGGGAGATCTGACATCTAACGGGAGTTGCGGTGATGCCCGGAAAGACTGATGGCCACCATGGTGCGATCGGGATTAACCGCTTGCGGTAATCAGTCCATTTTTGGCAATCCGGGTCCGTGGTGTGCGGGCAAAGGCCGAATCAGTATCATGGCAAAGATCTCAGTGGAATGCGCAGGGCGGTAAGCTGGCTCCGAATTGACGTTGCATCCCCTACGGCGACAATAGACGTGCGGCCTGGAGCAAAGTATCGCAACCCGGCTGTCATCGCCTGATCGGGTGTCACGCTTTCAATTCCTGCGCTCTCTTGCTCGAATTGCTCTGGCGTCAGTCCCTCCATCCAAAGCGTAGCCAGCCGTTTTGCAAGATTTGCTTCTAGTTGGTATCGAATGGAAGCCGTTCCCATAAGATACCTTTTAGCGCGGAGCACCTGCTGCGCGTCCGGTTTTACAGTCGCCATGCGTTTGAGGAGCGTGAGAACCTCGCTCAAGCACGCCCCTGTGACGGGATTACGTGCGTTCACAATCGTCTCGATCGTGCCCGCAGCGCGCCGCGAACGCACCACTGACCGCGGCGAGTAACTGTAACCTTTCTGCTCTCGTACCACAGTGAACAGCAGTGATCCGTACATAGCTCCATAAATCGCATTCGCCACCTCCACCGCTGGAAAGTCCGGCTGCCCTTCAACGGGGGCAAAGGCCCCAAGAATCAGGTCTGTCTGCACGGAGCCGGGCCGTGGGACAACGAAAACGTCATGCGGGTTCTCTTCATCCGGCGGCTTCGCAGCAGCAACTGGTGGTTCGCGCGGCGTGGACCAGCCGCCGAAAAGCCTCCCGGCAGACTGAGTGAAGCCTTTCACAGTGAAATCTCCCACTGCCACGAGCAGCGTTTGATCTGGCCGGAATTCCCGCGCGTAAATAGCCCGGAGTTCAGCGGGTGTCGCCCCGGCAAGCGCCAATTGCGTGGGAGCAACCGTGCTATACGGGTTAGCGCCAAAAAGCGCCAGTGCTATAGCGCGTGAAGCAGCGAACTGCGCATCGGCATCGCGGGCCTTCAGCGCCTCTTCTTCGTCACGCTGCGCGAGGGCGACCTGTGAAGCCGGAAACGTAGCATTGCGCATCACGTCAGCAAGCGCTTGCATAGCCGGGTCGAGTTTTGAAGCCAGCACGCTGACCGTCAGAAGATCGGCGTCTGAAAGCGGCTGTCCTTCGAGCGCTCCTCCCGCCGCCTCAAACTCGTCTGCTATTTCAAGCGCCGTATGGGTTCGAGTTCCCTGATCGATGGCATCAAGCAATAAATCGGAAATGCCGGGCGCGCCAACCGGGTCTGCGGCATAGCCGCCGCGCACTACAACTGCCAGCGCGACCTTGGGGAAGCCCGGTCGCGGCGCCAGCCAAAGTGTCATGCCATTTGCGAGCTTGCGCACCAGGACGCGCGGCGAGTGAAACGCAACGATGGGGCCGTAAGCAGGTAAGCCTTTTGGGAGCGCAGGCTCCTGCGCGGCGAGTGTACCGGAAGCCCCTGAAAGCATGGCCGAGACGCACAGGGCGATCACAGCGGTGCGAGCGATTTTCACGGCTGATTGCCTTTTTCTTTCCGCCCTGCCGGGGCTTCCATTGAAACCGGCACGCGATCAATCACAGTGCGATTTCCGGGTATGAGATATTTACGGGCGAATGCTTGAACGTCGCGCGGCGTCACCGCGGAAATTTCGGCGGGAATAACATTGATCTTCGCGGCATCGCCATCAAACAGCGCCGCCTGACCCAGGATCGAAGCGCGATTTTCCGGCGACTCCAGCTCACCGTACCAGCCGGATCGCATTTTGGCAAGAACCCGGTCAAGCTCTGATTGAGAGCAGCCATTGGCGGCGAGTTGCCGGATCACTCCATCGTAGGCGGCAAGCAGCCGCCCTTCAGAGACGCTGGAAGGATATACGACGAAGGACGTCATCAGTGTGGGTCCGCCATATTCGTAAGGACTGCCGAGAGGCCAGTTAGCGCCTCCATACACGGTTACTGCGACGTTCTGGTTCTTGACCAGGGCTTGATAAAGACGCGATGCCTGGCCGCCGTGCAGGATTTGCCCTACTACCGCGCCGGCCACGGCATCCGCTGTATCGTGCGGCGGCATCCGGTAGCCCACAGCAATTGCAGGCTCGCGAGCCAGTTTGTCGTACTCAGTGAATCGGCGCTCAACCCGCTGCGGCAGCTCCAAAACGTCCGGCGGCGCCGGCAGGTTGCGCCGTGGAATCGAACCGAAGTATCGCTGCACCTTCGCAAAGACCTTCTGAGGCTCGACGTCGCCTACCACCGAAATGACCGCATTGTTGGGAACGTAGTATTGATGGAAAAAAGCGCCGACCTTTTCCAGTGTCGCGCTATCCAGATCCCTGAAATCACCCAGGAAATTGTGCGAGTCAGCAAAATTGTCAAAGGCTTTCTGCGGCAAATCCAGCCAGTAAAACTGGCCGTAAGGTTGGTTCAAGAAATTAGTGCGGATTTCTTCTTCCACGACCTGCCGTTGATTATCAAGATTATGTTGGGTAAGGTCGATCCCTTTCATTCGGTCAGCTTCCAGCCACAAAGCCGGATCGAGCGCGGAAACCGGCGCCGTTTCAAAATACTCGGTAAAATCAAAACGAGTGTCGGCGTTATCTGTGCCTCCGCCATCTTCGATAACGCGGTCGAACACGCCCTTGGGGACGTCTGGAGTGCCCTCAAACATCATGTGTTCAAAAAGGTGAGCATAGCCGCTATAGCCTTTGCGCTCAAAGCGAAATCCGACGCCATAGGTGACACACAAGCCAAAAACAGGCGCGGAATCGTCGCGCGAAACAATTACACGAAGGCCGTTAGCCAGGGTTCGCTGTTCTACGGGAACCTTCCATTCACGCGGCGCAGCGCTGCTCGAAGCGCCGAATAGGAGCAGCAACACGCCGGAAAGCACCCAGCAGTTTTTCATCCCCTTCCTCTGTTCAGCCGGACCGCTCCGGCGGAGGCAGCGGCCGAATATCGCCGATCGTTTATTTTCCGGAAGCATGGACTTTACGCAGTGGGGAGTCTTCTAAATTAGAGTGCCACGGAGCAGACTTACCCTCACCAACTTTCGGGTGGTTTTCTCTTGCCAGATGATTGCTTGACGGCTTTGCGTCAGTCCTTAGTAATTTTCGTTTTATCCGGCACAGGGTCGGCACTTAGTGTCCCGACTTATAAGTTCGTTGCATAAGTCCGAATGTCATTCCGAGCCCGGTAATCTGTTCGTCGCCTTCCTTGTGCTCCGGCGCGCCGCGGCGCTGCCACGGAATCCGAATCCGGAATAGGGCTTGAACTTTCGGCCTGCTGTTTATTGATTCCAAAGCGTTTTCTCGCTTTGCCCGCCCCTTCACCCTCGGAGGCTGGTTAGC
>JBOGJZ010000482.1:0-6010 GCA_050745645.1 Terriglobia bacterium
TCGAGCGCCCTCGTGGTCAGCGGCCTTCAAGAAGTCAAAGCAGTTCGCTTCGCGCCACTCGATGTTTTGAAGGCCGTTCAATTCCTGGTTGCCGTGTGCTGCCGCCAGCGCATCGGCAGAGCTATCCAGGCCCAGTGCGGATTCACATTGCGATGCGAGTGTGAGCGCGAAGCCGCCGGTATAGCAAAAGCAGTCAAGGAGCCGCCCGCCGGCATAACGCCGGGCAGCCGCGCGGTTCTCCCGCTGGTCCAGGAATTCGCCGGTCTTCTGCCCGCCTATCAGGTCCACGCGGAACTTAGCCTTGTTCTCTTCGACAACCACCTCGCGCACGTCTTCGCCGGCGAGCAATCCTTTCTGTTCGGGCAGCCCTTCGAGCGCGCGGACCGCCACGTCATTCCGCTCCAAAATCGCGCGCGGCCTGAATTGCTCCATAAGAATTTCCACAACATCAGCCTTGAGGAGTTCCATACCTTGACTGAGAGTCTGAATCACCAAGGCGTCCACGTAGCGGTCCACCACCAACGAAGGCAGCAGATCACCTTCAGAGGAAACCAGCCGGTACGCCTGCGCGCCTCCCGTGACGATGGCCCGGTAGGCTGCTGCCTGCGCGATGCGCTCCGCGAGAAAGGCGCGGTCGAAAGCTCGCTGCTCGCGCGTGAGCATGCGGAGCGCAATCTGCGACTTATCGCTCCATAGCGCCTGACCCCAGAAGCGGCCTTTGCGCTCCAGCACGCGCACCACGGCGCCGGGTTTGACTGCACCGGCGCTCTTCACGTCGCTGCGATAAATCCAAGGGTGCCCCGAAGCAATACGATCAACGCCCCGGCTCGTGATGTGGACTTCAGGCTGGCTCATGCTAGAACTTTACTATAGGTCGGTTCAGCGCCACCGGCCAATGAGGGACGGACTACAGTTTTGTTGATGCGCAGGCGAGACCGGTAGCGCTATACTGGCATTAACATAGCTTATGGGATCCGAGCTAATTCAAATCTCGCCAGCGGGATCAAATCCGATGGCGCTGCGAAAGACGAGCGATACCGGCCGTTCCGGCGCGGAAGCCGATCATTCAACTGGACTAACAGGAAAGACTTTTTACATCGAAACGTTTGGCTGTCAGATGAACGTCCATGATTCTGAGAAGGTAGCAGGCACGCTTCAGGCCCAAGGCTATTGTCTGTCCAGTAACCCTGAAGACGCAGACTTGATCCTATACAATACTTGCAGCATTCGGGAAAAGGCGGCGCAAAAAGTCTTTTCGAGGCTCGGCGCATTTAAGAAAACTCATCGCGAGAACCAGATGCTGGGTGTGCTCGGCTGCGTGGCGCAGCAGGAAGGCGAACGGATTTTCGAGCGCGCTCCGCACGTGAACTTGGTCTGCGGCTCGGCGAGCTACCCGAGATTGGGCGAGCTCGTTGATCGTCTTGAGCACGGCGAGCGGCGCGTCACCGGCCTTTCGCTCGATACGGACGAATGCTTCGAAACTGAGCTTACACGGAGGGATAATCCGTTTCGAGCCTACATCACCATCATCGAAGGGTGTAACAAGGCTTGTACATACTGCGTTGTGCCCGGAACTCGCGGGCCGGAGCGCAGCCGGCCAAGCGCCAAGATTATGCAGGAGGCCCAGCGGTTGGCCGATGAGGGATATTCGGAAATACAGCTCCTGGGTCAAACCGTAAACTCCTACCGGGACCCTTCGCCGGCGTGCCTGCGATTCTCAGACCTGCTGCTGAGTGTTGCAGACATCACCGGTATCAGGCGGGTGCGATTCACCACCTCACACCCCAGCGATTTCACGGCCGACATTGTTCGCGCTATAGAAACCACTCCGGCATTGTGCAACCATATTCATCTGCCCGTGCAGTGCGGCTCCAACCGGGTGTTGGCGCGGATGCGGCGCACCTATACCCGCGAAGATTACCTGGAGAAAATCAGTTGCATCCGCGGGGCTAAACGTGCTATCAGCATCTCAAGCGACATTATTGTCGGATTCTGCGGAGAGTCAGAAGAGGATTTCGAACAGACTCTCAGCCTGCTTGACGCTGTGGAGTACGATCAGGTGTTCTCCTTCAAGTATTCGCAGCGTCCGAAAACAGACGCTGCCACTATGGAAGACTCCGTGAGAGAAGATGAGAAAGGCCGCCGGCTGGCCATGCTGCAGGAACGCCAGAGGCAGATTCAATTGCGGCGCAATCAGGCGCTCATCGGTAACTGCTTTGAAGTGCTGGTCGAGAGTTTTCACCCCAAGCTCGGGCAGGCGGTGGGGCGCACCAGCAGCAATCACATAATCAACTTTGCCGGTGAGGCTGGATGGACCGGCCGGTATATGGATGTGCGGGTCACGGCCGCCGGTCCAAACAGTCTAGTGGGGGTTAGGGCCGTCCCTAACTGAGACGATTGTGCGCGGGCGGCCTCCCGGCTCAGGCGCGCGCCTGCGGTATCCCTAAGTCGCGCCGTTTCCGCGCAGGTCAGGCCAGTGCCTTCAGGAAGGCGCCAAGGAGAAGCCGATGGAAGTGGAGATGAAAATCCGGGGACTGATGATGGACCCGGTCACCAACATGCCGATCGTGATACTCCGGGACTCGGGCGGGTCCGCTGTTCTGCCGATCTGGGTGGGTATTTACGAGGCCAACGCCATCGCGCTGGAAATTGAAAAAGTGAATACGCCGCGCCCCATGACCCACGACCTCATTCGCAACCTGCTGCTTGGCCTCGAAACCCATGTCAATAAGGTGGTGGTCAACGATCTTCGGGATGACACCTTTTTTGCTGTGATCTGGCTCGAAAGGGACGGCCAGAATATCTCAATCGATTCACGGCCCAGTGACGCGCTGGCGCTGGCGCTTCGTGTGGACTGCCCGATTTACGTCGAAGATGGCGTATTAAAGAGCTCTAAGGTCTCAAGCGTCGCCTCCGACAAGGTCAATTCCGAAGAGTTGAGTAAATGGCTTGAAAACCTTAACGACGACGATATGGGACGCTACAAGATGTAACGTTTTCGCCGGCAGACTGGCGGCGGCCCAAGTCGCGCGGGGCGCTCGCCCTCACGCCAAAAACGGCCGATTCAGCCGGGCGAAACGGGAGCTCTGAGTGGCAACCGTTATTGCGATTGCAAACCAAAAGGGGGGCGTCGGAAAGACCACGACGGCCACCAACCTGGCCGCTGCATTCGCTCTGAAGCGTAAACGCACCCTGCTGATCGACCTCGACCCACAAGCTAACACGACGCTCACGTTCTTCCCGCTCCAGGAAATCACCCAGTCTGTTTACGACGTTCTGGCGGATCACAAGACGCCGCTTTCTGATGTGCTGAGACCCACCAAGACGGCCAACCTTTGCCTGGCGCCCGCAAAAATCTCGTTAGCGAAACTGGAAGCTACGCTCGTAGGACAATTCGACGCGCCCTATCGCCTGAAAGACGCGCTCGCCTCCTGCCGCGATGACTTTGATATGATTTTAATCGATACGCCGCCCACGCTCGGCCTGATTACTGTGAATGCGCTGGTAGCGTCTACGCACCTGCTGGTCCCCATTCAAGCCGCCTATTACGCGATGGAAGGCAGCGATGATCTGCTCGATACGCTGGCGCGAATCCGCTCCCGGCCCAACCCGGAACTGCAGTTGCTGGGAGTTGTTCTCACTCTGTTTGATAAGCGAACCAATCTGGCGCGAGACATTCAGAAGCAGGTTCGCGCAGTTTTTGGAGGCAAAGTCTTCAAGACGGTGGTCAATAAAAGCGTGCGGCTGGAAGAGAGCCCTGCTTACAAGGAAACGATCTTCACTTTTGCCCCTGATTCCTCCGGGGCGAGCGACTACGAGAGGCTGGCGCGGGAGGTGTTGCAACGTGTCGAGTAAACGGTTCGGACTGCCGGTGACGGTGAAAATGCGGCACGATGCCCACTACGTCGAAGACATCATCTCGCGCAGTGGGGCTGCCATAGGCCGCATGATTCCTATCGAGCAGATTCAGCCAAACGCGGAGCAGCCGCGAAAGGATCTGGGAGATCTCAAGGGACTCATCGAGTCGGTGCGGGAGAAGGGCGTGCTCGAACCGCTCCTGGTGCGTCACCTGCCTCAGACCGAAAAGTATATGATCATTTCGGGCGAGCGCCGGTACCATGCGGCGAGCGCGGCGGGCATCCGCGAACTGCCGTGTATCGAGAAAGAAGCGAACGATGCCGAGACTCTTGAGTTAGCTCTGGTGGAAAACTTGCAGCGCAAGGATTTGACGCCCTTTGAAGAGGCGGACGGTTTGCAGGCGCTGGCAGACCGCTTTGCCCTGACCCACGAAGAAATCGGACGGCGGGTCAGTAAAGGACGGTCTTCCATCACAGAATCGCTGAGCTTGCGCTCCATCCCGGATGAAATTAAGGCGTTGTGTATTGAAAAGGGCGTGCTGTCAAAATCGCAATTGCTGCAAGTGTCGCGCCAGCCGGGTGAGGCCAGGATGCGCGATCTTATCCGCCGTTTTGCTTTGGGCATGGTTAGCCGCGAACAGGCACGCGAAGAACGAAGGTCCGGCGCAAAACCAATCACTGCAATGTTCAGGTTCGTTCCTCCTTCAAAGGAATTCACGCTGCTGCTGCGCTTCCGCAAACGAAACGTTCAGCGAGAGGACGTCATCCAGTGCCTGCGGCAGATTCTGGAGGGACTCGAGAGGGACGGGCAGCCGCAGGAGGAATGATTGCATCGGCTTGGCAAGCTTGCGGATGTCCTGACTCGGGTCAGCAGCCCTCGCTATTTTTGAGGCCGCTCACACTCCCGAACCCCCACCGTCAAACCGATTTGCGGCACTGCGCGTGGTCATGTGCTCTTCTGAGCCGCGCCATGCGAGGCGAAGGGCCAGCTCGTTCTTTACCTTCGAAAAGCAAATGCCTCGCGGACGCTCAGCGTGACATGAGTTCGTAGCGCCGCATCTTGCCGGCAACCGCTGCCTGGATGGCGGCGCTACGTTGTCCACGCAATTACGCGACACTACCCTGGCTGAGAGCGGTTCTTCCGCAGTGAGGACAAAGAAGTGGAAACATACGAGACAACGGATGTGCTCGTGGTAGGCGCGGGTCCGACGGGCTTGGCCTGTGGTATTGAAGCTAAGCGGGAAGGGTTCCGGCTATTGATTGTGGAAAAGGGATGCTTGGTGAACTCCCTATTCAACTACCCTCCCGGCATGACGTTTTTTACGACCCGCGAAAGACTGGAAATCGGCGATTTGCCGCTGCCGAGCTTGAACATAAAGCCAACGAGGGCTGAGGCGATTGAATACTACCGCTGCGTGGCCAGCTTTTACGATCTGCCTGTACGCTACGGCGAGCGCGTCATGTCAGTCCAACCAGCCGCCGGCGGTTTTACGGTTGCAACCCAGGATCAGTGGAAGCGGCGCCGGACCTACATTGCGAAAGCAGTCATTCTGGCTACCGGCTATTACGACTTGCCGAACCGCCTCGGCATCCCCGGCGAGGATTTGCCCCACGTTTCGCATTACTACGCCGACGCCCATCTCTTCTTTCGCAGGAAGGTTGTGGTCATCGGCGCCGCTAACTCGGCCGCCGTGGCCTCGCTTGATCTCTACCGTCATGGAGCGGAAGTCAGCTTGATTCACCGGGGACAGCAGTTGAGCAGGCATATTAAGTATTGGATCAGGCCCGACCTGGAAAACCGTATCAAGGAGGGGTCGATTCACGCCTATTTCGGATGTGAGGTCAAGCAGATCGCCAAGGACCATGTCTGCTTGCAGAATGCTTCCGGAGAGAGTTTGGACGTTGAGGCCGACCACGTCTTCGCATTGATTGGATACCACCCGGACTTTGATTTCATTCGCAGCACGGGCGTTGAGCTCGATCCGGTAACGCTTCGGCCCCGCTGCAACCCTGAAACCCTAGAGTCAAATATCCCCGGATTGTATTTGGCTGGGGTCATCATCGCCGGGCTGAATAGCAACGAAATCTTCATTGAAAACGGCCGCTTCCACGGCAAGCAGATTGTCGAGGACCTCAAGAAAAAACGCTAACGC
>JBOGJZ010000483.1:0-6032 GCA_050745645.1 Terriglobia bacterium
AAATCTGACGCGGGGGACGTCACTTCGATAGTGCCGCGAGCGTTCACAGCAGAGAGGATATCCGTCTTGGTGACGATTCCTTCGAGATGGCCGCCGGCAGAGGTGACCAGCAGCATGTGCTGGCCGCTCTGGCTCATCAGCAGGCGCATAGCCTCCATCAGGGTGCACTCAGGCGGGATTTTAATCATCCGGCGCCCTGCCAAGTCTCCTACCTTGCTGGATGCCCATTTTTGTGGCGGGACTTTGCCGAGCGTCCAGAGTGAAATGACGCCCGTGAGCTGACCGTCGTCAAAAACCGGGAATGCGGCGTGGTGATGATGCGCGCTGACGCTGTCTACAAACTCGCGCAGGTTGGAAGACGCCGGAACTGAAACCACCTGCCTCTGCATAACCTCCTGAACGGGGATTTGCCACACATCGAAGCCCTTCACGGTTTCATGCAGCCGCTGGTCGCCGGAAACAGAGGCCTCGCCTGAAACCGCATAGGCCACGGCAGCGCCGATCAGAGTCGGAATAATGAAGGAGTGCCCGCCGGTTGCCTCGGCTACGAAAACCACGGCGGTGAGCGGCGTCTTGTAACCGCCAGCGATAAAGGCCGCCATGCCTACCGCTCCGAAGAGGTCCACCGCAGGGCTGTGCGCCACCGATTGCGCGAACGCCACCCCGAAGCTGCCACCGGTAAGGAATAAGGGTACGAACATCGCACTGACGCCGCCCACGCCAAGGGAGAACAGAGTGGCCGCAAGCTTGAGGAATCCAAAAACCACAAGCTCGATTGAGCCGTGGGAGTTAAGTAAGATATCATTCACCGCCTCATAATTTGGGCCGATCGGAATTAATCCGCCGTGGTAGATGGAGACAAACACCAGACCGCACACGCCGGTCAGCAGGCCGCCTATCGCCATTTTCAACCAGTGCGGGATCGCAACCTTCACCGCAAAGGTCCGCGCGCGGCGGAACGTGATGTCAAAGGCCATCACAATGGCTCCGCAAATAAGGCCGAGCAGCGCTGACCAGAGCAAGTCGTTGCGCGAATACGTGCTGCTTCGTGTGGCAAGTTCAAAGAGCGGCTTTGCTCCGAGAAAAGCGGCCAGCGTGGCGAAGGAAACCACTGACGCTATGAGCGCGGGTAGCAGCGCCTCGTGCGCAAGGTCATCCTTGTAGGGCATCTCGAGGGCAAAGATGACACCCGTCAGCGGCGCGCGGAATACAGCCGCCATGCCAGCCGCCGCGCCGCTGATCAATAGAATCCGGCGGTCGCGCGGTTCTAGTTTGAACCGCCGGAGCTTCGCCCATAGCCAGGACCCGATCGCCCCACCACCGTAAATACTGGGTCCTTCCAGTGCGGCGCTGCCCCCAAAACCAACCGTGGCGATGGCGGCCAGCAGCTTCGGAATGAAAGGCCGCATCTGAATATCGCCCTGGTGCTCGTGGTAGGAGCGGATGATTTCTTCCGTTGAGTGCTCGTCCGGGTCTGGCGTCAGGTACTGCATGATGAGGCCGGCAATCACAAAACCTATAATTAGCCCTGGGATAATCGCCAGGCGATGGCCTAAATAATAATGGAGAAGGCGCGGCCACATCCATCTCAGGATGATCTCGGCGATCAGCGTAATAATCAGCCCGGTAATCACCCCGATAATGGGCGCGATAATGAGCCACTTGTGCAGATCGCGCGAGTAAGTTGTGGAAAGGTCCTCGTGGATGAGGGCGGTATATTTCCGCAAGAGCGGATGGTTCAGGATTTTACTTTTGGACCAATCGGTTTGCATGGAATGGAAAAGTTACGAAGAATTGGTTGCCCGCCGCCGGCGTCAAACCGGCTCAGTTCCCGATGATGCAGCTCAGATAACTGCCGGAGAATTTTACGGCCCGCTGCTGTGACCTCCACCCGCACGACACGGCGATCCGCTGCAACAGGCAGCTTGCTCACAAGCCCACGCCGCTGAGCCCGGTCTACAAGACCGACCACGGCATTGTGCCGCTCCTGCAAAAATTCTGCCAGCTCAGAGATGGTCGCCCAACCCCGTCCGGTAAAACCTTCCACTCCCAACAGCAACTGGTGCTGTTGCGGTGTGATGCCGGTTTCCCGCGCCGACCTCTCGCTAAAGCGAAGGAACTTCCGCAGCTCGTAACGGAACTGCGCCAGATGCCCGGCCGCCGCCCGCCGCGAGCCGCCCTGTAAAGCGGAAGGCTTTTTCATGCGGGTCGATTATATCACAATGAGATGTATCCAGCGATCACGCGTATTGCGAAAAATTTATCTCGCTACCGTCAGGCAAGTTGGGCGGACGGACTCTGCGCTACGGTATATAAAACTAAGGCTTTGCTTTTCAATATGTTGCCGGCTATGCGCGATTCCCCGATTCGTTTTCAACATCATTGTAATAAGTTTGTTATCAATCAGTTATGAGCAACTTTCCGCCGAAGTTGCTCTCATTCTCCGGTTCGTTTCCGGTTCGTATTTTTTCCAACCTTTTATTTTCAAATACTTACCCGGATACCCCCTTAAAAAATAACATCTTTTTTTTCGTGGCAACCGGCGCCTTCTAGAGCTGTGCCGGGTACAATCGAGGCGGAAGCCATGCGATTGAGCGATTGATTCGCCATAGACTAGCGTAGTGTACTACGCTATTAATTGTGGGTCAAGCGCCGGGAGTGTACGGCGCTGCTGGGGTAGAGGGCTTTTGGATAAACGAGGTGAGCCAAAACTGAGACCCTGTGCAGTCCGTGGAGACACGGAGCGACGCTAATCCGGCTGCAAGTTGCATCCGTTGCCGATTGGATGTACGCTGCGGAGCGTTACTGGAGTCGAAAATGGAAATCCCGACTGAAATGCCTTGGTCAAGAAAGGAGACAATTATGAAAATCGTGGTGATCGGCGGTACTGGACTCATTGGATCAAAGCTTGTCAAAAAACTTCGTGAGCAGGGGCAGGAAGTAGTAGCCGCATCGCCCGCTTCGGGCGTCAACTCCGTCACCGGCGAGGGACTCGCCGATGCGCTGAAGGGCGCCTCCGTGGCCGTAGATGTAACGAACTCTCCTTCCTGGGAGGACGCGGCAGTGATGAAGTTCTTCGAGACATCAACCCGTAACCTCCTTGCCTATGAAGCGACCGCAGGCGTAGGACATCATGTTGCGTTGTCAGTCGTAGGAATGGAACGCCTGCTCGAAAGCGGTTTTTTCCGCGCAAAAATGGCTCAGGAGAACCTGATTAAAGACTCCTCGATTCCCTACTCAATCGTTCGCGCGACGCAGTTCTTCGAATTCGTCAAGGGCATCGCCGATTTTTCCACCGAGGGCAGCAAAGTACGTCTGCCAACTGCGCTCATCCAGCCCATGGCGGCCGGCGATATCGCCATTGCGGTAGGCCGGGTCGCGACGGGCTCACCTGTGAATGGCACCGTTGAAGTCGGGGGGCCGGAAAAGTTTCATCTCGATGAACTTGTCCGGCGAGGTCTAGCCGCATGGAAGGATCCGCGCGAGGTTGTCGCTGACCCTCACGCCCGCTACTATGGCGTGGAGTTGAGCGAGAACACACTTGTTCCCGGAGATGACGCACGACTCGGCGAGACGCGTTTCGAAACCTGGCTCACTCAGTCCGCAACACAAATTCCGAATCAAGGCGTTCGTCGAGTGGGAGGCGGCTCTTGAATGAAAATCGGCATCGCGTGGTGATCATCGGCGGTGGCTTCGGTGGGCTTTACGCTGCGCGGGAGTTAGCTGGAGCTCGGGTCAGCGTAACTGTCATCGATAAACGAAACTACCACCTTTTCCGTCCCATGCTTTACCAGGTGGCCACCGGCCTGTTGTCTGCTGACGAAATTTCCGGGCCGCTGCGCTCGATCCTTAGCCGGCAGAGCAATGTCGAAGTGCTGATGGATGAAGTGACCGGCATCGATGCCGGCAAGCGAGTGATTCGCCTGAAGCAGCGTGAGGTTTCCTATGATTACCTCATCCTGGCCACCGGTATCCAATACAACTATTTCGGACACGACGAGTGGAGGGGGGCTGCGCCCGGCCTCGAATCGCTCGACGACGCGGACCTCATTCGAGGCAAGTTTCTGCTGCCATTCGAGCGAGCTGAAGAAATGGCCGCGCTTGATCACGCTGATGCAGAAGCAATACAGCAGCAACTCACATTCGTGCTGGTCGGCGCGGGCACGGTGGGGGTGGAAATGGCGGGTACGCTGGCGGAAATGTCGCGGATAGCGCTTTTACACGATTTTCGCCACATCGATACACGCTCAGCGCAGATTCTCCTGTACGAGGCGGCACCGCGCGTGCTGCCTACCTTTCCCGAAAGCCTGTCGACCAAGGCACAGCGTCATCTTGAGAGCTTGGGAGTGACGGTCCATACGAACACGCGTGTGACCAGCGTAGACGCCGGCGGAATCGTTGCGGGCGGCCAGCGCATCCGTTCGAGCACGGTATTGTGGGGAGCCGGTGTGCTGGCCTCACCCGCAGGCCATTGGCTAGGGGCGGCCATGGATAAATCGGGGAAAATCATCGTCAACGCCGACCTGTCGGTGCCGGGGCATCCCGAGATTTTTGCGATTGGTGACACGGCCCACGTCGTTGCTCCGGCGCGGAATTTGCTGGGAATGAAATCGAAAGACCCAATGGTCATGCCGGGCGTTGCGCAGCGTGCCATTCAAGAGGGGAGGTATGTGGCGGATTTGATTCGGCGGCGTGTGGCCGGACAGACAGCGCCGGCACCCTTCAGGTATTGGGACAAGGGCGATCTTGCGATCGTAGGGCGTACGTACGCGGTCGCCGATCTTCGCTTACTGCGCTTCACCGGATTCCTGGCGTGGCTTGTCTGGGCGGTTGTGCACATCTATTTCTTGGTTGGATTCCCGAACCGGTTTTTCGTCGTATCGCAGTGGGTGATTGCGTTCCTGACGAAACGCCGGCGGGTGCGCGTCTTTCCTGCACAACAACGAGCCGCGAAGACCGCTTAGGACGGGGCCATGGCTCGTACGCCGGGTGACGGAGTAGCTGTGTTCGTAGCTTGAGAAGAAAAAAGGGCTGAGATGTGGTACTCGCCCATCGGAATTTCTCCTCTATAACCTCACCTTCTTCTCGGCGAAATCGCGCACAATTCCGGGTCAAGAGGACGGCTTTCCCGGTCCGGCGGGGCTTTGCCAGACAGCTTTGCCTACCAGGAACGGCCCCATGGTCTCGATATACCGGGAAGTTTGCTGGGTTTTGCGCATAGCTTGAACGCAGGCGGAAAGAGAGTGAAGTTCGCTTCCGACGAGGCCGATCACGAAGTCGTTATCGTTTCTGTCGATGCCAAAACAAGCCAAGCGTACATCATGGGCGTGCCCAGCTTCGCCGAACGCATGACCGATCTTGCCATGCTCGCCTAAAATGGGTCCTTGCTCGTCTGGCGTTAAAGCAGAAAAAGCGCCGGCGCGCCGGAGAGGATACCACACTGCCCACGGCCAATCCGGATTGAGCACCGTCCGTCGTGGCTTTTCAAAAAGCCAAGCCTCAAGGTCCGGCTCATGACCAATGGCGTAAGTACGGCCGAGCAGGCTGTATTCCGGCTTGGAGCTCAGCGCGGCGAACGGCGGAGCCAGGAGAAACTCTCGTAACGGCCCGACGAAGAAATTTGGGTCGCGGCTCCAGGTCAATAGCGCCACCCCCCGAGGATCGTGAATATCCTGGTAGAGGACGCTCTCAAAATTCGCCCCGGTCAGCGCCTTGATGAACGCCGACGAGCCGTCACATCCAGTGAAGGCCAAGAGTTGCATAAAAAGCCGTTCGTCCGAGACCAGGCGCTGGCCATTTCGGACTGCGCCCTTTTCTCGCAAATCGAGCTCCACCGCCATTCAAACAGACTCCTTTCACAGTTTGACCAGAACTACCCGCCGCTGTCTGGCATCAGGGTCCAGCCAGGATTGCCGAAACTGCGCTGCAGCAGCGGTTGTCACACAGTCTCCGCCGCCGGGCGCACGAGCTGAATCTGCCTACTCGTGTGAAGCGCGCGCCGGGCGGCGCTGAGTTTCACGGTAGGTGTGCAC
>JBOGJZ010000484.1:0-6574 GCA_050745645.1 Terriglobia bacterium
GCAGATACGTTAGGGCCTCTTGCTTTGCTACCGGCTGCAACTGCCCGTCCTTGCGCAGCATGGGCCGCCGGATACGGTCCTTGCTGTTCACGTGTTCGTAACCGAAGCGGCCGCGGTCGCAAAGGAAATAGCCGTTCACTTCGCCGTTGTAGCGGTTGACGATCCGCCGCAGGGAATCATAGCGCTCCCCAGCCGTTGTATTACAGCCAAGGCCGCAGTGGATGCACACCGACGGCGCCATCTGCAAATCCCACTTCCGGGTGTAATGCTGCTTGAGCGTCTTGTCAGTGAAGACGCCGGTTGGGCAGATTTCTACCAGATTGCCGGCAAACTCGTTTTCAAGCACGCCATCCTGCTGCCGCCCGAAATAGGCGAGATCGCGTATCTTAAAGACATCCAGGTCCCGGCCTCCGGCGTATTCGCGGTAATAGCGCACGCAACGATAGCACTGAATGCAGCGGTTCATCTCGTGGTTTACGAACGGCCCGAGATATTGGTTGTGAAAGGTCCGCTTGTTAAAGCGGTAGCGGCGGTAGTTATGCCCCGTCATCACCGTCATATCCTGCAAATGGCATTCACCACCCTCATCGCACACCGGGCAATCGTGCGGATGCGAGACCATCAGTCCTTCAATAACCCCCGCGCGGAAAGCTGCCGCCTCCGCATCCTCGATTGAAATGCGAATCCCTTCCGCCACCGGCGTCATGCAGGACATCACGATTCTGCCTCGTTTGTCGTTCTCGTCTTTGTAGTGTTTAATCGCGCATTGGCGGCACGCGCCCACCGATCCCAAGGCCGGATGCCAGCAAAAATACGGCAGGTCGAAGCCCAGCGTCAGGCAGGCCTGAAGCATGCTCTGGTCCGGGTGAACGTCAAAAGGGCGGTCTTCGACAAAAACCTTAGCCATTAGGTTCTCCAAGGGCAGCGCTTTTCCAAAATGTGCCGGTCAAAGTCATTCCGGAAAAATTTCAATGCGCTTTGCAGGGGTTCCACCGCTCCGGGCGCGAGCGCGCAGAAGGTGTTGCCGGGCGCACAAAACCTGGTGATGTATTCCAGATGATCCAGGTCTGCCGTCTGGCCGTTTCCATCTTCGAGCGCGCTCAGCGCTTTGTCTGCCCAAGCCAGCCCGCTCCAACAGGGCGTGCACCATCCGCAAGACTCCTGCGCGAAAAAGTGCAGCAGATTCCTCACCATCCCGACCGGGCAAGTCTGATCGTCCAGTATAATCATGGTTCCCGTGCCCATCCGGCTGCCCGCCTTAGCAACTTCTGTAAAATCCATGTGGAGGTCGAGATGCTCTTCCACTAAGAAGTCTGTGGAAGCTCCGCCCGGCAAGAGGCCTCTAAACTTCACGCCATCCTGCATGCCGCCGGCGTGAACTTCCAGCAGTTCGCGGATCGTTGTGCCCATCGGCAGCTCCCAGAGGCCGGGGCGCTTCACCTTACCGCTCGCGCCATAAATTTTTGTTCCGCTATCCTGCGTGTAGGCGAGCTTCTTAAACCACTCCGCCCCGTTCTTAACAATGTGCGGTAGATTGCAAAGCGTCTCAACGTTTTGCACGATGGTGGGTTTGCCGAAAAGCCCCGATACCTGGGGATAAGGTGGTTTCGTGCGCGGATTAGCTCGCTTACCTTCGAGCGCGTTTAACAGTCCGGTTTCTTCACCGCACATGTACCTTCCGCCGCTCATGTGAACGTACATGTCCAGGCTGTAGCCCGAACCGAGGATATTTTTGCCGAGATAATGGCGCTCATAAGCCTCAGCGATGGCGCGCCGCAACCGCTCCCCCGAGAGCACGTATTCGCCGCGCAGGAAGATGTAGGCCACATCGGCTTGGATAGCGTGGCCCGCCACCGCCATGCCTTCGACGAGCTGGTGCGGGTCGCCCTCCATCAGCAGCCGGTCCTTGAATGTCCCGGGCTCCATTTCATCGGCGTTGGCTACAATGTACTTGGGCCGGGGGGCGTCCGGCGTCATCGGGACAAAGCTCCACTTCATCCCTGTCGGAAAGCCCGCGCCGCCGCGTCCGCGAAGGTTCGACTGCTTCACGGCTTCAGTCACTTGCCCCGGCGCCATACTGAGCGCCTTGCGCAGGCCTTCGTAGCCCCCTGTCCGCTCGTAAGCCTGGACGTCCACGTAGGCAAGATCAGGTTGAATATTCTTTGTGAGAACCTTTTCCATAATTCGACTGATTTAACGGTTCAACGCGACTGCTCTTCTTGGTCATTCCCGCGCAGGCGGGAATCTGATTCATTGATTCAATGAACCCATTCCCCTATTTATACTTCTCGAGCGCGCCATTGAGATTTTGCGGATCTATATCCTGGTGCAAATCTTCATCCACCATCATCACCGGAGCGTGGTCGCAAGCCCCGAGGCAGACGATAGGGAGCAAAGTAAACCGGCCGTCCGCCGTGGTCTCGCCCATCTTGATCCCCAGCTTAGCCATCAACTGTTCTCGCAGCCGCTCATAGCCCATAATCCAGCAGCTTACGCTGTCGCACACCATAATGACGTGCCGGCCGACAGGCTTGCGAAAGATCAGATTGTAGAAAGTTGCAACGCTATCCAGCTCGTCGATAGACATCTCCAACATCCCGGCGATGTCATGCAAACTCTCGTCGGAGACCCATCCTCGATGGCGCTGCACGATTCTCATCGCATCGATGCAGACTGCCTGCTTGTTCGGGTAGTGCGCCAGTTCTTCTTCAATTTCGCGCTGTTCTTCCGGTCTTAGCACCGCCATCAACTCCTTAGCAACGGGGGGTAGTGGATCAGTTTGATGTAGCGGCGGCTTTACGCCGCCATTTGGCGAGATAAACTCGCCCCTACACGGGTCAAATTGATCCACTACCGTAAGGGCAGGCCGGAAGGGCATCGCTTCCCGCCTGCTTTCATCTGTCTATATCCGCCAGAACAAAATCGATGCTGCCTAAGATAGCCAATAAATCTGAGACCATCAGGCCGCGGCAGAGCAGCGGTAGCGTCTGCATATGAACGAATGACGGCGCCCGGATGCGCGTCCGGTAGGAAACCGTGTTCCCGTCGCTCACCAGGTAATAGCCATTGTTCCCCTTGGCCGCCTCGATCGCGCCGAGCGCTTCACCGGGTGGCGTCACCGGCCCCCAGCTTACGCCGAGGAAGTGGGTGATGAGCGTCTCGATATCGTGCATCGTGCCGGGTTCTTTGATCGGCGGCGCGCTCAGCTCCTGAAGAGACTTGTACGGACCCTCCGGCATGTTGTTGACGCACTGCTCGATGATGCGCAGGCTCTGCCGCATCTCTTCCACGCGCACCACCGCGCGGTCGTAACAGTCGCCGTGCTGCGCGGTGGGGATATCGAACTCGTACTGTTCGTACCCCGAATAAGGCTGCTTTTTGCGAAAGTCCCACTCAAATCCGCAAGCCCGCAGGTTTGGCCCTGTCACGCCCCACTCAATTGCCTGGTCCGCGCTCTCGTAACCTCCAACGCCCACTGTCCGCGCCCGGAAGATGCGGTTCTGCATTACTTCCTTGTCGTACTCCACAAGGCGCGGCGGGAAGTACTTGATGAAGTCCTTAAACATCCCGTCCCAGCCTTTGGGCAGGTCCTGCGCCACCCCGCCGATCCGGAACCAGTTGGGATGCATGCGCGCGCCGCAGATGGCCTCGATTATTCCGAAAGCGCGCTCGCGGTCATTGAAGGTAAAGAAGACTGGGGAAAGCTGGCCTACGTCCTGAGCAAACGTCCCGTACCAGACGAGGTGGCTGATAATGCGGAACAACTCTGACAGCATCACCCGGATCACCTGCGCTCGGGGCGGGACGGTGATGCCGGCAAGCTTCTCGTAAGCGGTGAGGTAGGCGAGGTTGTTCAGCACCCCGGCGAGATAATCGATGCGGTCAGTGTATGGAATGTACGTGTGCCAGCTCTGCCGTTCTCCCATCTTTTCCGCGCCACGATGATGAAAGCCGATCTCTGGCACGCAGTCGATAATTTCTTCTCCATCGAGCTGCAGTACGATCCGCAGCACTCCGTGTGTTCCCGGATGCTGTGGGCCGACATTCAGGAAAATAAAGTCACTATATTCGCTTGCGCGCTTCATGCCCCATTCTTCGGGATTGAATCGCAGCGCTTCTTGCTGCTCCTCCTTCTTTTCTTCCGGCAAGTGAAACGGCCCCATTTCAGTGGCGCGCGCTGGATGATCCTTACGCAGCGGATGGCCTACCCAGTCCCTGGGCATCAGGATGCGCGTCAGGTGCGGGTGGCCATTGAACACGATGCCAAACATATCCCAAACTTCACGCTCCAGCCAGTTGGCGTTAGGCCACAGGTCAGTGATCGTGTCAATGTTCAGGCTGTCTGCTTGTAGTGGGACTTTGATCCGGACGTAAGCGTTGCGCTCGAAGGAGAGCAGGTGGTAAACAACGGTAAAATCGCTGGGCGGCTGACCTTCCCGGTGCTTGCGAGTCCGCTCATCGATCGCCGTAAGGTCATAGAGCATCCGGTATGGTTCGCTCACCTGGGTCTTGAGATAGCGCAGCGCCTCGTGAACCTTGCCTCGTGGCGTCCAGAAAGTGGGCGTCTCATCTTGCGTAGCCTGAAGCGTAATGGATTCCGGTCCGAATTTGTCTTGAAGCTCGCTCAGGATAGTCGCTGTCGCTATCATCAACCCAAATCCCTCTTAGCCGTAGCGCCGGCATCTTGCCGGCAGGACCGCCGGGACGGCGGCGCGCTAAACATCCCGTCAGACCGTGTCCGGCGGACGCAGAAACGTCGCTTGCTGCCGCTCCGCCCGCTTCAGATCACGGTCTGCAGGCAGGGACGCCCGTTCAACGCCTTCGGGTCCAACCACCCAGCTTAGCGGCCTCTTTTCACTGCCGACTGCCTTCTGCAACAGAGTCAGGCCGTGCTCGAAGGCGTCCGGTCTCGGCGGGCATCCTGGAACGTAGACATCAACAGGCAGAAACTTATCCACGCCCTGAACCACGCTGTATATGTCATACATCCCGCCAGAGTTGGCGCACGAACCCATGGAGATGACCCATCGCGGCTCCATCATCTGCTCATAAAGCAGTTTCACAATCGGAGCCATCTTGATGAAGACGGTTCCAGCAATCACCATCAAATCCGCTTCGCGGGGCGTGCTGCGCATTACTTCCGCGCCAAACCGCGCCACATCGTACTTGCTGGTCAGGCTGGTGGCGAGCTCAACAAAGCAGCATGAAAGGCCAAAGCCGAAGGGCCACATCGAGTTTTTGCGGCCCCAGGCCAGCAGATCCTGAAGGCGGGAAAGCACCACGCCGCGCCGCACCTGTTCTTCAAACGAGGTCTTCTGCGCCGCTCCAACGTCTTGCGTGGAACCGATACGGCTGATCGTGGTTTCCATTGCTAGCGCCTCCCAATCCTTGGCTCGCGCTTGGTCGAACCCCAGTCGAGCGCGCCGATTCGCCAAAGATAGATGAGCGAAGCGACGAGCACGCCGATGAAGATGACCACTTCAATGTATCCTGCCCAGCCCACTTCCTTACCTACAATGGCCCAGGCGAAAATAAAGACGCTTTCCAAATCAAAGACCACAAAAAACATGGCGACCAGATAATACTTGGCCGGGAATCGCACCGATGCCGAACCTTGCGAGACGATGCCGCCCTCGTAAGGCAGACCGGTTGACGGCTCCATGTGCCGTTCCCCGAGCAGGTAGGATAGGCCAATCATGACCGCAACCAACCCAACCACCAGCACGAAATATAAGATGATCGGCCAGATGATCATTGCGCCCTCGCCAGAATTGCAGCGTTCACCTTTATGCGCCCGCCTTACTTATTATGAACCCACAGCGCGCACGGCGGGAGGTATCACTCCCCGCTGCCGTATCGGGCTAAATTAGGGAAGACTTCGTTTCCGGTCTTGACGAGCGGTTAATTTATGTAGAGCTTGTTTTCTGAAAACCGGACCGCCTCACGGGGACCGACTCTAAAACTTAAATACTATTGTTACCATAGGTCGTCAGAAAATCACAAGTTCTCCCTACGGTCAGCTGGTAGGTATCGATGCGATGCAATCTGAAGGCGAAAAATGGTTCAGTGTGCGATCAGGGTTATCAGCAAGAGGCGAACTAATTCTGCCTGGCGGCGAGTGGCGGTTTTCTGAAATGTCTGGGCGAGACGGGTCCGGGCAGTCCCGCAGGTGATTTGCAATCGTTACGCAACTCGCCGCAGTTCCTCGCCGGCGGCCAGCAGAGCGGTGAGCTGAACCTCGGCCTCGGTGAAACCAAAGGCGATTTGAAGTCTGTGACCGGGTAAAGAGCTCTGGCAATCGGGATCCGTAACAACAACGCAGATGGCGGGGCGCAAAAGCGTCGGAGCAGGATGTAGCCTGGAAACTGGAAGGGCCAATATCCCGCAAGGGCGCCTGCCAGAGGAACGAGCCGCCCGCATGATTCCGCCCGCAAAGACGCCCGGCGATGCGATTGGCGATAGCGCCTGAGAAATCAGGGAGTGCAGCTTATCGTTGTCTTGCCAGTACGCGAGAATAATTCCATCGGTTAAATGCCATCGCCGATCGCTTGAAGTGTTTGCGCGCGCTGCGGTT
>JBOGJZ010000485.1:0-5298 GCA_050745645.1 Terriglobia bacterium
TTGGCGGGCGCGGAGGCCGCCGGACTTCATGCGCACGCGGCGGCCCGGGTCCCGGCCGATGGGAGCGTCGATGACGCCCTCCTCACGCTTGACATAGCCGTGAACCAAAGCGATGTAGCGCTTCTGAACAGCGCGCGCCTTGAAGTCCGCGGCAAGCTTGCGGTGCGCTGCGTCATTCTTGGCCACCAGAATCAGTCCGGAAGTCATCTTGTCCAGGCGATGGACAATGCCGGGCCGCCCGGCGCCCGCTGCCGAGGATAGGTGAGGCATGTGATAAAGCAAGGCATTCACCAGTGTTCCTGAACATACCCCCGCTCCCGCGTGCACCACCATGCCGGCGGATTTGTTGATCACGGCCACGTCAGCATCCTCATAAATCACGTTGAGCGGCAGCGGTTCTGGAGCGGCTCGCAGTTCCTCTTTTTCGAGCTGCACAACAATCCGGTCGCCGGGCTCAACGGGTTGGCCCGTCTTCCGCGCCGCGCTCGCGCCGGTTTGCACCCGCCCCGATCGGATTAGCTTTTGTAACTGGCTCCGGCTCCAATCGGGCAGGCGGCGCGATAGCAAGACATCCAGTCGCAGGCCGGCGTCTTCTGTTCCGGCCACGAACTCCTTGATCTCAGGCGACCTGGAGCCTTCCCCGTTCACTCCGTCACCAGCAGGCCGAGAATCAGCAGTCCCGCCCCTATGACGATGGCGCTGTCCGCCAGATTGAACGTATACCAGTGATATTGCCCGACGTAAAAATCCAGAAAGTCAGTCACCTGGCCATATCGAAACCGGTCCAGCAAGTTGCTTGCCGCCCCGCCAAGAATAAGACCCATCGCCACTCCTGTTGATCGCCCGAGGCGGCGGCTCTTTAGCACAAACACCAGTACGGCCAGGAGGAGCAGCAAGGATACAACGATCAACAAGGCGGTCTTCCACGCCGCCGGGGAATCTGATAACAGACCAAATGCCGCGCCGGGATTCCGCGTGTTCGTGAGATTGAAAAAGTGGGGAATTACCGGAATGAACTCGTCCGGGAGAACGGCGCTCTCCACCATTGCCTTGGTCCATTGATCACAGATCAACACCACTCCAGCGATGGCTACGTACAGCAGACGGAAGCGGCGTTCGACAGGCACGGCTGAAAGCTCAGGAGCAGAGATAGGGAGGTTTGTGGTTTTCACAGTTCAAAAAACGCGATGGTTGCAAGCCCGCAATTTCTTGTTTTTTTAGAGCTTTCCGGAATCTGTCATTCTGAGTGTCACATGGGCCTGCGGCCCACCCATGCAGATGAAAGCCTCCATGCTCCGTCACCCCCGCGAAAGCGGGGGTCCAGCACGGTACGAAACATCCTGGATTCCCGCTTACGCGGGAATGACGGGCTATGGATGACTTTCGAGAGAGCGCAGCGAAGAATCTGAGTCTTTCCATTTCAATACGATAAGCAGATGCTTCCCGACTTCGCCGGGACAGGTCGCTCCGCTCAGAATGACAAAATCGACTTTTTCAGCAACCTGTTGGAGAGCAAGAACGAACCGGCCAGTTAGCTCCCGGGCGCCCGGCTAACGCGGGCCTTCGATTTCCGCCAGTGCCGCTGAGCAACGCTCACACACAGTGGGATGATCCTTATCCTCGCCGACGTGCTCAGAGAAATTCCAGCACCGCTCGCACTTTTTCCCGGCAGCCCGCGCAACGCCGATTTTCAGGCCGGGCAACTGCGTGGCGGCGACACTGGATGGCCATGTCGCGGAGCTGACTTCCACCTGGGAGACGATGAAAAGGGCTGGAAGGGAATTGCGGTATTCATTCAGCAGAGGCTTGAACAACCCCTGCGGATCGAGCAGAACTTTTGCCTCTAGGCCACTGCCTATCACTTTCTGCTGGCGGGCAGTTTCCAATGCCTTCAGCACGTCATTGCGGACTGCGATAAGGCGATCCCACCGGTCGAGATTCGCAGTCAACGCAAGGGGCAAACCCTCGCGCAGCGCGGCGGCTGGGATAAAGCGGGCGAGGTGAACGCTCTTTTCGCGGGTTTCTCGCGCAGGCATGTGCGACCAAGCCTCGTCCGCAGTGAAGGAAAGCAGGGGCGCCGCGGCTCGAAGCAGCGCGTCCAGAATTCGATAGAGCGCAGTCTGGCCAGAACGCCGCCGCCGGGAGAAGGCCGGGGCGGTGTAGAGGCGATCCTTCAGAATGTCGAAGTAAAACGCGCTCAAATCCACAGTGGAAAAATCGCAGAGGGCGCGGTAAGCGCGGTGAAAAGCAAATTCTCCATAGGCTGTCTCGATCTGCTCAAGGGTTTGGGCAGTCCGCGCTAGCGCCCACGCGTCAATTTCCTCAAGCTCGCCGGGCGGGACAGCATGCTTTTCAGGATCGAAGTCGTACAAGTTCGCCAGGCAATAGCGGAACGTGTTGCGCAACTTGCGATAGGCTTCCGACAGGCGCGTTAGAATTTGTGGCGAAATGACGACATCTTCACGGAAGTCCACCGAAGCAGCCCATAAGCGGAGAATTTCAGCTCCGTGACTGCTCGTCACCTCCTCGGGCTGAACGCCAGTGCCGAGTGACTTGGACATGGCGCGGCCCTGCTCATCCAGGACCCAGCCATTGGTCAGGACCTGGCGGTACGGCGCGGCTCGATGGGTGACAAGCGCTATGAGCAGCGAGCTGTGGAACCACCCGCGGTATTGATCGCCGCCTTCCAGATACGCATCCGCCGGCCAGGGCAAATCATCCCGATGGCCGAGCACCGCGGCGTTGCTGGATCCAGAGTCAAACCAAACGTCCAGAATATCCGTTTCTTTACGGAGCTTAGTGCCGCCGCACCCAGGGCACTTTGCGCCCGGCGCGGCCAGGTCCTCGACCGGATGGGTGTACCAGGCGTCGGCGCCTTCCTTGGCGAAAAGCTCCACCGCAGGCCCGGCTGCGCTCGCGTCCAACAGCGGCTTGCCGCAGGCTTCGCAGTGGAACACGGTGATGGGCACGCCCCACACCCGTTGTCGAGAAATGCACCAATCCGGCCGCGTTGCGATCATATTCGAAATGCGTTCTTCGCCCCACTCCGGAGACCAGCGCACTGCTTTGATTGCTTCCAGGGCGCGCTCCCGCAAGCCGTCATGCTCCATAGAAACAAACCACTGCTCGGTAGCGCGGAAAATGACCGGGTTGTGGCACCGCCAGCAGTGAGGATAAGAGTGCTCAATCCAACCCGGCGCCCCGGCCAGCGCGCCGCTTTCGGCGAGCAGTTTAATGATCTCTGCATTAGCATCAAAAACCGCGCGTCCGCGATAGGCTGGGAGGCCCTCGGTGAATTCTCCCGCGTCGTTCAGAGGGCTGTAAACCTCGAGGCCGTAGCGGAGGCCGGTTTGGTAGTCTTCGCGCCCATGGCCTGGAGCTGTGTGAACGGAGCCGGCGCCATCCTCGGCAGTGACGTAATCCGCCAAGACGCCCGGCACCTTGCGGTCTAAGAACGGGTGCTGCAGCTCGATTCCCTCAAGCTTGCGGCCGGGAATGCGCGCGAAAACCTCCGGCATCTTCAATCCCGTTTCAGCTTGCACGGGGCCTAAGCGGCGGCTTTCCACGAGGTATGCATCACCGCTGCCGTCACCCGCTACGACGTACTCGTAATTGGGATGGAAGGCTACTGCCATGCTTGCCGGAAGCGTCCAGGGAGTGGTGGTCCAGATAATCACCCAGATGCGCCGGCCGGCAAGCCGTGGGTCGAGATGGGCGGGGTCTGAGAGCAAAGCATACTTCACATAAATCGAGGGGCTGCGGTGATTTTCATACTCCACTTCCGCTTCGGCCAACGCCGTTTTATCCTGGATACACCAATACACCGGCTTGCGTCCGCGATAAACGTAGCCTTGGCCGAGGAATTTCAGAAACGTCCGGGCAATGAGAGCCTCATAGGAGTATGCCATCGTGAGATAAGGAGCGTCCCACTCGCCCAGAATGCCGAGCCGCTTGAAATCTTCACGCTGCAAATCCACAAACTTCTCAGCGTAACGCCGGCATTCCCGGCGAATAGCCGAGGCGCTCATCTGCGCCTTGCGCTGACCCAGTTCCTTATCGACATTGATCTCGATGGGAAGTCCGTGGCAGTCCCAACCCGGAACGTAAGGAGCGTTGAAGCCTGCCATCGTCTTTGACTTGACGATGAAGTCCTTGAGGATCTTATTGAGGGCTGTGCCGAGGTGTATCCGCCCGTTAGCATAAGGCGGTCCATCATGAAGCGTGAACAGCGGCGAGCCTTTCCGCGCCTGCCGGATGCTCCCGTAAAGGTCTATCTGCTTCCACTGGGCCAGGCGCGCCGGCTCAGTTTGAGGCAGGTTGGCCTTCATCGAAAAAGCCGTCTTGGGCAGGTTGATCGTGCTTTTGAGGTCCAGGGTGCTCTGCATCAATCCTCCGTCGGGCCTAACAGTTTATTGGAAAACTCCCACATGGTGTCATTCTGAGGCAGCCGAAGGCGGTCTCCTTCGGTCCGTTCAGAATGATAACGATGGAAGCGAACCGGCCCGGAATGACACGGTTCCGGAGCATCTTTCAGCAACCGGCGTAAAGCGGCCGCCACATTCGCGGAGCGTTCCCTGAGCTCCTTCGCTACGCTCAGGATCGTTTGAGGCGGAACGAACGGGCTCAGGGCATTTCGAAGAGGAGCGAATCGGCTCAGGATGACAGTTCGATATCGTTTTTCAACAAACTCCTAAAATCAATCATTATAGAGAATTGCTGAGCCAAGTGTCCACCGGGCTTCCCGGCCCAAGAATCGCGGTTGAGTAGCTCAATCGGGCGACGGAGGGTTGGAAGCATGGGTTAGGGCGACCCGAGGCGGTTCCGAGGGGCCCCCGCGACTGTTTTGGGCGCCCGGTTCGGTAATCACCCTTGGGGTCGCGATCGAGCTCTCATTCTTCAGCGGCACCGCCCCCTGCCTTCATATTCTCCGGCCCTTTATTCCGCTGACTCCTCCGTTTCAGGTCCGCAGCGGGTAGCCACGCATTATGAAAGGGCGCCCCTTTGAGGGTATGATCGGTCAGTGTTTTTCTGACCGTGGGTTCTTTCGATCGGTAAAAGCCCACGGTTGGGAAAGCACCAACCGTGGCTACCAACTCCGAATGACGGTTCCATGTCGTTTTTCAACAAACTGCTAAGCCATTTTTCCCAGCTAATTTCCGGCCGAACTAAAAAACTGTCTCAGGCGTCTCATCTGTCTCCATGCGCGCTTTCCGCCCTGCTATTCTGAAGCTGCCATGAACAACCATCATCCAAACTTCCGTTTATGCCGGTCTCCGAAGCTCACCCCGGCGCGCCTGG